>NZ_RZSN01000014.1:0-60550 GCF_003997315.1 Mesorhizobium sp. M1A.F.Ca.IN.020.04.1.1 | reverse complement strand
ACAGCATCCTTCGCCAGCGGAATCGCCGGCTGCGCACCCGGCTTCAAGCAAGCGAGCGAGCCTGCCGCCGCGGCGCGCGTGAGCGCCTGTTCGAGCGGGAGGGCGGACGACAGGCCGGCGCCGAAATAGCCGCAAAAGGTGTCGCCGGCGCCGACCGTGTCGACCGGAGTTATCTTCAGTGCCGGGACGGTGAGGAAATGGTCGGGAGTGGCGGCCAGCACGCCGTCGCCGCCGAGCGTCACGACGATGGCGCGGCCTGTCTTTTGAGCATAGTCGCGCATCCGCGCCTCCCGGTCGTGGCCGGTGAGCGCCAGCGCCTCGCCATAGAGGTCGAACTCGGTCTCGTTGGCGACGGCGTAGTCGGCCTTGCCGAGAAAGCCCGCCGCCTCGGGGCGGAAAGGCGCGGTGTTGAGCACGCTGACGGCACCCGCCGCGCGGGTTGCATCGAGCGCCGCTTCGACCGTGGGCAGCGGGATCTCGTGCTGCAAAAGCACGACATCGCCCTTCTTCAGATACGCCTTCGCGATGTCGCCGGGCAGTACAGAATCGTTAGCGCCCGGCACGACGGCGATCACATTCTCGCCGTCGGCGCCGACCAGGATGAGCGCTGTGCCGGTGGAGGCGAAGCTCTCGCCGACGCCGGAAAGATCGACACCGCCGGCCTTCAGCAGCGCCAGCGCTTCGGCGGCAAAGCTGTCCTTGCCGACGGCGCCGACCATGCGCACCTCAGCGCCTGCGCGGGCCGCGGCCAGCGCCTGGTTGGCGCCTTTGCCGCCGGGAGCGGTGGCAAAGCCGGAGCCGCGGACCGTCTCGCCGGGTTCAGGCAAACGGTCGACATTGGCGATCAGGTCGAGGTTGATCGAGCCCACGATGATGATCAAGAAAGGTCTCCTGCACGAGCGGGCGAGCCTTCGATCGAAGGCCGATGCCGCAAGTCCTTGCATTTACGCAGTTGCTTGCGCGGAGGCTAGCCGCAAAGACCGTCTATTGCCAGATCAAGCCGGTTGTGCGCCGCACCGGCCCACAGCATCATTCGCAGCGCACCGTCACCGTGCCCTGGTAGTTGCCGGCCGGGAAGATGCCCGGCGATTTCGTGGCCGTGAGATCGACCTGGATGGTGTGAGTGCCGTTGGTCACCCGCTGCGGCGAACTGCCCGGGATGTCCGAGCCTGAGCCATCGAGGCGGAAGACGGTGGCGAAGGTGACGTCGGTGTCGCCGCCGCTCGGCGCGGACGTGAAGGCAATCGGCGCCGGTGCCGAGACGGAATAGCAGTCGAGCAGGTTGAGGATCGTGCATAGCGTCGCATTCGCGGTGATGGTGGCGCCGGCGCTCGACCCGCCCGCCTGCCTGGAGCCGAAGATATTGATGGCGGGGTTCGATTTCATCGTTCCCGAGGCGCTGATCATGATGGTGCAAGTGCCGATGATCGCCGCCGAAGCCGGGAGCGAGTAGCTTGCAAGCGCAGCCACCGCGGCGATCAGCGCGCGGCTATTTCTTTTTCTTTTTCTTGTCATTGCCGGTTGTGCCTCTGATGCTCCAGCCCTCGTTAGCCCATCCAGTCGATGCGGCAGCGGAGGCGGTCGCGGGATTGGGAGCAGCCACGCTTCCCGTCTGGCCGTCGGCGCCGAGACCCATCTTGAGCAGATTCAATTCGAGCTGCAGGCGCTCGACCTCGAGTTCGTAGAGGCGGCTGCAATCCACGCGCTTCGGCGTCCGCCCGATCGGGACCACCACGCGGCCGTAAGTGGCGAGGTCGCTGTTCGACTGGCTGTTGCTGTTGCCGCGGATGACGCCGACGTCCAGATAGGCGCCGCTGCCGGAAACGGCCGAGCGGCAGGTCGTGCCGTCGGAAGCATGAACCTCGTCCTGGCCCTGGGGCAGGGTGACGCCGGGCAAGGTGAAGCCCGTCTGCAAGCGTCAGAACCTGCGATGCCCGAAGAACTTTCCGCATATCTGTGCCCTTAGCAAATGCGGCTCAATACAGAGGTATCATCCGTTTATCGTGGTTAATTTAGCGTTAAACAAGATAACGACTGCAAACAATTCAAAAATACAACCGGCGAAACCTGAGGTTGCCTCCGGTTGCATTTCCCGATATTTCGGATGTATTGTTCCGATTATACTTACCTATATTCAGATCCACGGTTTTTCGCAATGGCGCGCGGAAAAAACGAGGTTTCAGGACGCCATTTGTCCCGCCTCCCAGCCGAGGATGGCGCGCTTGCGTGTCAGGCCCCAGTGATAGCCGGTGAGCGCGCCGGACTTGCCCAGCGCGCGATGGCAGGGCACCACGAAGGACATGGGGTTGGCGCCCACCGCGGCACCCACGGCCCGGCTGGCGCTCGGCGCGCCGATGCTTGCCGCGATCGAGGAATAGGTGCAGGCCCTGCCCATCGGAATGCGCAGCAGCGCCTCCCAGACGCGCAGCTGGAAGTCGGTACCGATCATCACCACGCGCAGAGGCTGGTCCGCACGCCATTTGGTCGGATCGAAGACGCGCGCGGCATAGGGCTGGGTGGCCGACATGTCCTCGACGTAAGCTGCGTTCGGCCAGCGGCCGGACATATCGGCGAAGGCAGCCCGCTCGCCGCCGGCGTCGCAGAAGGCCAGGCCGGCCAGCCCGCGATCGGTGACCATGATCAACGCAATGCCGAAGGGCGAGATATGATAGCCGTAGCGGATGGTCAGGCCGGCGCCACGGGTCTTGTAGTCGCCGGGTGACATCGCTTCGTGCGTGACGAAGAGATCGTGCAGCCGGCCGGGGCCCGACATGCCGAGCTCGAACGAGGTTTCGAGCAGCGGCATGCCGGAATCAAGCAGCCTGCGCGCATGGTCGAGCGTCACCGCCTGCAGAAAGGCCTTGGGCGACAGGCCGGCCCAGCGCGTGAACAGTTTCTGCAGGCCCGTCGGCGTCTCGCCGACCGCCTCGGCCAGAACCTCCAGCGAGGGCTGGTCGCGATAGTCGAGGCTGATCTTCTCGATGGCGCGGCGCACGATTTCGTAGTCGCTGCCCACGGGCGTGATGTCGTTCTGCAGGATCGCTGACGGTTCCATCCGGGTATTCATGGTCATCTGGGCGTTCATGGCAATATCTCCCATGGCTATCTGCTCGGCCGCGAATATCGGTCTTCCCGCGCATTGCCACCACCCGAAACTTGCCTTCCTCCGGCCCCTACCCAGATCGAGCAGGCTTCGAGCCGAAGGGCGATGACGGCCGGCGAAAAGATAGATTTGACCGGGGTAAGGCAGACCTTGCTGATGACGCTCTACGGCGAGGCGCCGGAGCGCCGTGCCAGTTCAACGCGCCCTGGCGGTCGCCAGTGCGCGCGAAAAGGCAGCAGCAAAGCTTTCGCGGGAACCGGGATCCAGGAAAGACCCGATCGAAACGCTTTCGCCTTGCGCCTCGACGGCCATGTTGGTGATGCCGATCTCGGCATGGCGGGCGATCGAAAAGCGGGCCCAGAACGGGTTGAAGCGATGATCCTCGAAGCGGCCCGACGGCGCCGTTTTGCGGATGTCAAGCCTGGTGCGCGAGACCGATATTTCCTCACGGGCGCGGGCCGCCCGGTAATTGACGCGAAAGGCGATGTAGACGGCGACCACGTCCAGCCCCAAGAAGCCGAAGACCGGCCATGCGCCATGTGCCAGGAAGATCGCGCCGGTGATCGCCCAGCCGAACATCAGCGCGCCCATCAATATCAGAAAGCCGGTCCGACCGAGGGAGCGATGCGGCGTCAGCAGGGCCTGGAAGAATGGCTTGTCGGCTTCGAACGAGGCGTTTGTGTCGCTCATAGGGAAATATTATAGGAAGGGAATGGCGCCGCCCAAGTCCAAAAAATCCTTCCCCGTCAAAAAGCCGTCGGCCTCCGCCTCAGGCGGCAGTGCAAAAGCAAAGACGCCCTCCCGGAAGGGCGGGCTGCGCTCGCTTTACACGCCCGCCGAGGTGCATGAGATCTTCCGGCGTTTTTCCGTGCAGCGGCCCGAGCCGAAGGGCGAGCTCGACTATGTCAATCCCTTCACGCTGCTGATCGCGGTGGTGCTGTCGGCGCAGGCGACCGATGCCGGCGTCAACAAGGCAACGAAGCCGCTGTTTTCGGTCGCCGATACACCGCAGAAGATGCTGGCGCTCGGTGAGGCCAAGGTCGGCGACTACATCCGCACCATAGGCCTGTGGCGCAACAAGGCAAAGAACGTGGTCGCGCTCTCGAAGGCACTGATCGACGACTATGCCGGCAACGTGCCCGAAGATCGGGACGAGCTGGTCAAGCTGCCGGGCGTGGGACGCAAGACCGCCAATGTCGTGCTCAACGTCGCCTTCGGCCAGCACACGATGGCGGTGGACACGCATATCTTTCGCATCGGCAATCGTATTGGATTGGCGCCCGGCAAAACGCCCGAACAGGTTGAGCAGGGGCTCTTAAAAGTCATCCCCGCCGAATACATGCGGCACGCCCATCACTGGCTGATCCTGCATGGCCGCTATGTCTGCAAGGCGCGCAAGCCCGACTGCCCGGTCTGTGTCATCGCCGATATCTGCAAGTCAAAGGAAAAGACCACCGACCTGCCGGCGCCGCTGATCGAGCTCGCGCCGCTCGACGAAACTGAGGACCGAGCTATTGGTGTCAGCTAGGCAGAGTGTAGCGGATAGCGCCAGCCGACGGCGCCTCGGCCCAAACGCCGAATTAGTTCTCCTCCACAAACACCTCTTCACGCTTCTTCTTGACCGCGGGCAGGAAGACGATGACGAGCACGGCGAGCGCGATGAAGAGCAGGCTGGCGCTGATCGGTCTCGTCACGAAGGTGCTCGGGTCGCCGCGCGACAGAATCATGGCGCGACGCAAGTTTTCCTCAAGCAACGGGCCGAGCACGAAGCCGAGCAGCAGTGGCGCGGGTTCGCAGCGCAGCTTGGTCAGGAGGTAGCCGAGCAATCCAAAGAAGGCGACGGCGTAGAGGTCGTAAACATTGGTGTTGACGCTGTAGACGCCGATCGAGCAGAACGCCATGATGATCGGAAACAGCACGTAATAGGGGATCGTAAGGAGCTTCACCCAAAGCCCTATCAGCGGCAGGTTGAGGATGATCAGCATCAGGTTGCCGATCCACATTGAGGCGATGATGCCCCAAAACAGCTCCGGCTGTTCGGTCGCGACATTGGGGCCGGGCACGATGCCCTGGATGATCATCGCGCCGATCATCAGCGCCATTACCGGATTGGCCGGAATGCCAAGCGTCAGCATGGGAATGAAGGAGGTCTGCGCGCCGGCATTGTTGGCCGATTCCGGCCCGGCGACCCCTTCGATGGCGCCCTTGCCGAACTCCCCCGGGTTTTTCGATACGCGCTTTTCGACCGTGTAGGAGGCAAAGGCTGCAAGGATCGCGCCGCCTCCCGGCAGGATGCCGAGCGCCGAACCAATGATCGTTCCGCGCATGATAGGCGCGGCCATGCGCCGAAAATCCTCGCCGGTGGGCATGAGGCCGGAGACTCTTCGGATCAGCACGGAGCGCTCATGCTCGTTCTCGAGGTTGCGCAGGATCTCGGCGACGCCGAAGACGCCGACCGCTACCGCGACGAAATTCAGCCCGTCGGCATATTGCGTGATGCCGAGCGTGAAGCGCGGCGTGCCGGTATAGATGTCGGTTCCGACAATGCCGAGCAGCAGGCCGAGCACAACCATGGCTAGCGCCTTGACTATCGAGCCGTGGGCGAGCGCGACGGACGAGACGAGGCCGACGACCATCAGCGAAAAGTACTCGGCCGCGCCGAATTCCAGCGCCATCGCCGTCAGCGGCGGAGCAAAGATGGCGACCAGGAAGGTCGACACCGTGCCGGCAAAGAACGAGCCTATCGCCGCGATCGCGAGTGCCGCCCCGGCGCGGCCGTTCTTGGCCATCTGGTAGCCGTCGATTGCGGTGACGGCTGACGAGGATTCGCCGGGCATATTGATGAGAATGGCGGTGGTGGAGCCGCCATATTGCGCGCCGTAATAGATGCCGGCGAGCATGATGAGAGAGGAAACCGGGTCGCCTATCTGGAACGTAATCGGCAAGAGCATGGCGATGGTTGCGGTGGCGCCGATGCCGGGCAGGACGCCGATCAGCGTGCCGAGAAGGACGCCGATCAGACAGAAACCGAGATTTGTCAGCGATGTCGCCGTCGAAAAGCCGAGCACCAAGTTGGCGAGGAGCTCCATGGTCGTCTCCTCACAATGGCAGCCACGGGCCAAAGCGTCGGAACGGCAGGCCGAGTGCGTAGCTGAAGACGAGTGAGGCAAACAGCGTCAGGCCGGCCGATAACACGAGCGCGGTCAGCGGTTTCATGCGGGCGCTGGCAAAGGATGCGATCAGCGCCGTCAGGAAGATCGACGGGATGAAGCCGAGGCCGCGCACCGTCAGGCCGAAGAAGATCGGAGCGGGGAGGATGAGCAGCATGCCGCGCCACGCAATGTGGCCGATCGCCTCGCTCTCGAAGCGCACTGCCTGGACGAGGATGATAACGCCGAGCAGGAGCAGCACAATCGCCAGGACCAGCGGGAAATAGCCCGGTCCCATGCGGAAGGCGGTGCCGATTTCGAGGCCGAGCGACTGCAGCGCGAAAAATGCGCCGAAGGCGATGAACAGCGCGGCGCATATGCCGTTGGTCGTGTCGATTGCGAAGGGCTTCATCACGTTCCTCTCAGGTGCGCACCCCGGGCGCGCCGTTGCAACGCAAAACGGGCCGAAGCAAAAACGGGGCGCCGATCGCGCCCCGTCCAAAACCTCAGTCGGCGTACTGGCCGGCGGCTTCGATGATCGGCTTCCAGCGCCCGATCTCGCTTTCAAGCTTGGCCTTCAGCGCCGCCGGTGTCGCGTCGGCTTCGGGCGACGGCTTGGTGCCGAGTTCGGCGAAGCGGGCGGCGACGTTCTGATCCTTCAGCGCGACCTGCAGCGATTTCGACAGGCGTCCGGTGATCTCGGCCGGCGTACCCTTTGGTGCGTAGAGGCCGTGCCAGATGCTGACCTGCACCTCGGGAAGGCCGCCTTCCGTCGTCGTCGGGACGTCCGGCAGCACATCGAGGCGTTCCGGCGAGGTGACGGCATAGGCCTTGATCGTGCCGCCCTGGATCTGCTTGGTGGTGTTGGTCGTCTGGTCGCACATCATGTCGACCTGGCCGCCAAGAAGATCGGTCATGGCCGGGCCGGTGCCCTTGTAGGGCACGGTGACCAGCGGCGTACCGATGGCGCTCATGAACAGCATGCCGCACAAATGCGAGGCCGCACCGATCCCGGCATTGGCGACGGTGACAGTGTCCTTGTTGGCCTTGGCGTACTCGACCAGTCCCTTCAGATCGGTCGGCTCAAGGTCCTTGCGGCCGACGACGGTCATTGGCACCTCGGTGACGAGGCCGACATATTCGAAGGCGTTGAGCGTGTCGTATGCGAGCTTTCTGTACAGCGTCGCGCTGGTCGCCATGCCGATGTGGTGGAGGAGCAGCGTATAACCGTCCGGGTCAGCCTTCGCGACGCGCCCCGCGCCCAGTGTGCCGCCGGCACCGCCGACATTTTCGACGATGACCTGCTGGCCGAGATCCTTCGACATGGCTTCGGCGATGAGGCGTGTGACCGTGTCGGTCGGGCCGCCGGCCGCAAACGGCACCACAACGGTGATGGTGCGTTCCGGATAGGTCTGCGCGCCCGCGGCGAACGGATAAAGCGTGACGGCCGCTGCGGCAGCCAGAGCGGCAACAAATTTTCTCATTGTGACTTCCTCCCAGAGTATGAACCTCCAGCCACCGCGCGAAATTCCTCTCGGCGACGGCTGTGGATGCAATAGCAACTAGTGCAGGCTAGCAGATTGCAATCGGACTCAAACGGCAAACCGCGATTATCTACAAATCACCCGCAAGATGGATGGAAAAGATCTGGGTCGGATGATGGATCGCGGGATGTCGACATCTGACGACGGTACGTTGGCGGATGCCGGTTGCTGCCCGATCCCTGCTCTTCCTCGGTTCTATTCTAATAACCGTAGCCGCGCGCCATCGCCGCCGCAAAGACCGGGATGAGCAGGAAGATGAAGCCCTCGGCGCGGACATAGTTCTTCACCGAGGCGAGCTCCGCCGCCGGAACCGAGAAGGATGGATTGCCGCTCGCCTGCCTGCTCCAGGAGATGAAGCGCACGGTCGGGATGATCGACAGCAGGCCGATGATGATGAAGGCCATCATCTTTGCCCAGAACACCCAGTTGAAGACGTAGAACTCCCAGCCTTTCAGGCCGAAGAACACCCGGCAGATGCCGATGATGACGATCAGCGCGGCGATGATGCCGTAGTGGCGGTCGATGCCGACAACGCGCTTGAGCGTCGTCGCCCCCAACTCGCCGCGCACCAGCACGAACTCGGCGCCAATGATGCCGGCCAGCGAGAACACCAGAAGATGATGGGCGATCGCCAGCAGAAGGTCGGTGGTGTCCATTATCTTTCCTCGTTTTCAGACGGCGCCGCGATATCGCTGAATCAGCTTCGTCCCAAGACTAGCATCGCCTGTCGAGAATCCCACACGCCGAAATGTCAGCCGGTCAATGACCGCGCTCATCTACTTGCGTCGCTGGAGGATGCCCCGGGCGATCCTGGCCCTTGTTCGAACGTGCAGGTTTGCTAAGCGCTGCCGCTCAAAGGAGAGGACTGCGATGAGCGTTGCAAGGGAAGCCGGGGTGCCGATCCTCGAGACGGCGCGGACCATCCTGCGGCCGCACCGGCTCGACGATTTCGAGACCTATGTCGCGATGTGGGCGGACCCGGGGGTCACCCGCTTCATCGGCGGCAAGCCGCGCACCCGCGAGGAAAGCTGGATGCGTTTCCTGCGCCATGCCGGGCTGTGGTCGCTGCTTGGCTATGGGTTCTGGGCGATCGAGGACAAGGCGACTGGCCGCTTCCTCGGCGAGGCCGGCTTCCATGATCTGAAGCGCGAGATCGAGCCCTCGATCGAAGGCGTGCCGGAAGCCGGCTGGGCTTTAGCTTCGGGTGCGCATGGCCAGGGGCTTGCAAGCGAAGTCGTCGGGCGCATCGTCGCCTGGGGTGACGAGGCGTTCGGGCGAGCCAGAACCGTCTGCATCATCGATCCCGAAAATGGCGCCTCGCTCAAGGTCGCAGATAAGAACGGCTATCGCGAAATCCTGCGGACCACCTATCACGACAAGCCGACGATCCTGCTGGAGCGGTGGGCCGGAGAGGCAACAGCCTAGAGGGCAATGCCGGGTTCGTCCGCCTCCGGTGCTGACGCGCTTCTGGGATCAGCGTTTGGCCTTGGACCTGTTCAGGGCCACCGCTGCTCGCACGAGAGCCTTGAACGCTTCCTGGTCGATCTCCTCGCCTTCGCGAAAATCGATGGCGCGCCTTGTGTTGCCTTCGAGGCTGGAGTTGAAGAGACGTGAGGGATCCGGCAGCGCCGCGCCCTTGGGGAAGGTCAGCTTGACGACGGCCTTGTAGGTCTCGCCGGTACAGATCATTCCGGCGTCCTCCCAGACCGGCACGCCGCGCCACTTCCATTCCTCGGTGACGTCCGGATCGGCATCCCTAATCAGGGCGCGCAGCCGGCCGAGCATTTCGCCCCGCCAATCGCCCAATTCCGCGATACGGCCATCGATCAGCTCGGAAGGAGACTTGCTTTCCTGCACGCCGATTTTCTCCATATGTGTCCTCCTTCAACACCCGCTAGACGGATCGCCATGATGCCTCGTCGGGCGGACCGTGAGTGACCGATAATGCGCTTACATTCGTTCGCCAGGCAATTGACTTGCCTGTTTCACCCAGGAGACGAATTGCGCTTCGTCGAGCTGGTCGTCCTCATGGATGTGAAAATAGCGCGTGTCCTTGCTCTTGGATTCGCCGGGCGGCACCGGCTTCAGCGACATGCCGCGAAAGAAGGCCACTTTGACGTATCTGGTGAAACAGTGAATGCCGAGAAACCAGCCTTCGCCGTCCATGCCGTAAAACGGCGAGTTCCATTTGACGGCCTTCTGCACGTCGGGGACGGCATGCATGATAAGTTGGTCGAGCCGGCGGCCTACCTCGCTCTTCCAGCCCGGCATCGCCGCGATATAGGCCTGCACGGGAGCGTCACCATACCCCTTGGCGATCTGCGGGTTGCCGCCCGAAAGCAGGACGGGTTTTTCCCCCGACGGCCTGGCTGCAACCTTTGCCGATTTCGCTTTTGCCATCAGGCCGGTCCGGCGCGCTCGCGCGCCGGCCCACCGCGCCACCTTGCGGCATAGGGCAGCACGAACATGTAGAGGCCGCTGAACAACAGCAGGAAAAGCGGCAGGAGCGGCGAATAGACCACCCAGGCCGGCGCCTCGCCCAATGCCATGGCGATGAAGTTGGCGATGACGGTCACGGTAAAGATGATCGACAGCCAGCGATGCAACTGCCTGATCCACTTGCTCCAGTCCAATGCTTCCTCCTCTGAAAGATCCAATGAACGCTGGGCTTACCAGCGCGCCAGGCTGCGTCATCTGGATGAGATTGCCGCCCTCACTCGATCCGCGAAAGCACCTGCTCCAAGGCCGAAAAGAACCTCGGCCAGCCAACAGTGGCACCTCGGAAATACGGCTCCTGGTCAGTCCGGAAGCCCGTCTGCTCCATGCGCAGGCGAGTGCCGGCGCTGGTCGGGGTGAGCGTCCATGTGACGACGCTCTCTAGATCCTTGGTGTCCCATGTGTAGGAAAGCGTTTTGTTTGGCTCGACTGTCTGGACCTGGCACTCGACACCGCCCCAGTCCGCGCTCAGTTCGAAACGGTGGTCTACGACCGGCTTGAAGTTGTTCTTCATCAGCCACTCCTCGATGAGATGCGGCTGGGTCAGTGCCCGCCAGATCTTTTCCGGCGGATAGGGAATCTCGCGCTCGACGACAACGGAGCGCGTTCCGGCCGGCATATCGTTCATTGATCCATCCTCTGCAGCAGATCCTCGAGATCGTCGAACCGGCTCTCCCAGAATCCGGCCATATCGCGAGTCCAATCCATTAGCGGCGCCAGCGCGCCAAGCTGTGCGCTGTAATGGGTCTGGCGACCCTCGTGGCGGTCGCGCACCAGTCCGGCTTGCTTGAGCAGGCCGAGATGTTTCGACACCGCCGGCTGCGAGACACCGGCCTCAGCCGTCAGCGCGCCGACCGTCTGCTCGCCTTGCCGGCACAGACGCTCGAAGATGGCGCGCCTTGTCGGATCGGCAAGCGTCCGGAACAGCATATCGTGTGCGTTCGTCATCTGGATCGATAACTCAATGGCTATTGATTGACGTATAACCAGTGAGATATGTGTGAGTCAAGCAGAGCCTAGAGGGCGGAAGCTTAGGGCGGACTGGGTCACCCTATCCTTGCGGACCCGTCCCCAACATCCGCTTCCGCGTCAGCGCTTCCAGAACTCGCGGTGTGGTGCGAGCAGCTCGTCCGCGACTTCGGGAAAGGGGCCAAACACCTCGATCTTTTTCTGCCCGGAGTCGAGGACGGCGCGCGAAGAAAGGCTCATAGTCGGATTCGCCGCGTGATCGCCGGTGAGCGCGAGAAGCTTGGTCTCCTCGAAGCCGTAAACCAGCCGGCCGATATTGGCCCAGTAGACCGTTCCGGTGCACATCGCGCAGGGCTCGCCGGTTGAGACCAGGGTGCAGGTCCAGAGAAACTCCGGCGAATAGGCAGCCGCCGCGCGTCGCGCAAGTTCGGTTTCGGCGTGATGGACGGTGTCGATATTGCCTTGGCGCATGAGGATGGCGTCGTCGGGGCCGACCAGCACCGCACCGAATGGATGATGACCGTGCGCCGCCGCCTCGCGCGCCGCGGCGTCGGCGGATCGGAGGTGGGCGAGCATCTGATCGCGGGTCATGGCAAAAACCCTATCGCGCCGCCATCCACCCGATGGGCGGCCCTTTGAGCCGAGATTGGTGCCAAGGGACGCGATTGGCAAGTGCTAACCGTCGCGTGAGCGTCCACCTGCCCGAAGCTCGGCGACATTGGCCTGTTGCGTGCCGGAAACTCGAATTTGATGCTCGCCAAAACCCGGATCCGTTGTGCGCTCCGGCGGCGTGTCGAGGCTTGCCGCATCCAGCATGGATGCATCTTCGCCAAAAGCGCGGGTGGCGCGGGCGGCAGCTTCGAGGAGCGGCCGCTTCATACGGGTGAGGAAGGCCGCGTCGACCCGCGTGTTCGGACCGGCGAGCGTGAGCACGCCGAGCAGTGTCCGTCCCGGCCCGAAGACAGGGGCGGAGATGCCGGCAGTCTGCGGGTCGCGGTCACCGATTGAAATGTAACTATAGGTTTTCCGGATCGTCTCGTAAGGCTCGCCCTGCTCTCCCGAGAACGCGGCCAGCACCCGGCCGCCGGAACCAACCAGCAAGGGCAGCACGTCACCTTCCCGTATCGTGTAACGGATCGGGTGCTTCGACTCGACCCGGTAGAGACAGGTGCGCACGTCGCCCGAGCGGACATAGAAGGCGACGCTTTCCCAGCTCCGCTCGGAGAGATCGCGCATGATCGGCAACAGGATATCCATCGCCACGAGCGAGCGCTGGTAAAGCGCGCCAAGCCTGAAGGTCGCCGGTCCGATGCGATAGCGTCCGTCCTCCAGGCGCTCCAGCAATTGCCCGCGCATCAGCGAGTTGGCCAATCTGAGGATCGTGCTCTTGTAGAGACCGGTTCGGGCCGCGATTTCGGCGAGGCCGAGCGACCGGTCGGCAATGGTGAACGCGTCGAGGATGGCGATTGCCCGGTCGAGCGCGGCAACGCCGTCGGCCGGAGCCTGGCTTGGAGGGAGCTCTGTCATTGCGGTGACGATTTCATCGTGGTCGCCCATCCGGGAATGACCCTGGACATGCGGATTTAGTCCGATCCTATGCGTTCTGTCCAGCAGAATGGCATTCCCGTTGACAGAACGCGGTAACAAATGCTTGAACTCGAATGCGGGTCTTAATTCAGGCCACGTCTTGGCAGGCACCGGAGGAGGTGTCGTGATTTGGAGGAATCCCATGCTGAACAGACGCAGATTCTTGTCGACCACCGCCGCCGGCTTCGCGGCTTTGCATTTCGGACCCGCCTTTGCGCAGGACGCCCCGCAAATCCAAATTTTCGTGCCGGCGGCCCCCGGCGGCGGCTGGGACCAGACCGCGCGCACGATCGATCAGGTGCTGCGCTCCGAAAAGCTGATCTCCGGCTCGCAGATCACCAATGTCGGCGGCGCCGGCGGCACGGTCGGCCTGCCGCAATTCGTCAACCAGTGGAAGGGCAAGGGCAACGCGCTGATGGTTGCCGGCATGGTCATGGTTGGCGCCATCATCGCCAACAAGGCCGCCAACAATCTCACCGAAGTGACGCCGATCGCGCGCCTCACCGGCGAGTTCGAGGCGCTGGTGGTGCCGGCAGCCTCGCCGTTCAAGACGGCTAATGATTTCGTCGCGGCGCTGAAGGCGGATCCGACGAAGGTTCCGGTGGCCGGCGGTTCGGCCGGCGGTTCCGACCACATCCTTTTCGGCCTGATCGCCAAGACGGCCGGCGTGCCTGCCGCCAACCTGTCCTATGTGCCGTTCGCCGGCGGCGGCGAGGCGCTGTCGGCGCTGCTCGGCAACCAGGTCGCGGCCGGCATTTCCGGCTATGGCGAATTCTCCGAGCAGGTCAAGGCGGGCGCGCTCCGGTTGCTGGCGATCTCGTCGGACAAGCGCCAGGAAGGCATCGACGCGCCGACATTGAAAGAGGCCGGCATCGACGTCGAATTGTTCAACTGGCGCGGCGTCTTTGCACCCCCCGGCGTTTCCGACGAAGACAAGGCGGCGATGATCAAGATGGTCGAGACCATGGCGAAGAGCGAGGCCTGGGCGACCGAGTGCAAGAACCGCAACTGGACGCCGATTCTGCTGACCGGCGACGATTATGCCAAGTTCGTCGCCGAGGACACGACACGCATCGGCGCGATCCTCAAGGATCTCGGCCTCGCCTGATCGCCTCCTGCCTGATCTCGAAGGAGGCTGCATCGCCTTCTTCGAGACAGCGGACATGCGACGGTTCAATGAAACTGCGGCGAAGCCGGCAGTGGAAGGCCGGCTTCCGGGGAGGAGATCATGAGCACCAGCGACCAGCAGGCGTCACCGCCGCGCCTTGCCATACCCGAATTGCTGATCGGCGTCGGGCTTCTTGCCTGCGCCGGGGCCGTTGCCTGGCAGACCCTGGCGATCCCGGTTTCGCCGCTCTATTCCAAGGTCGGCCCGAAGGTCTTCCCCTACATGACCATGGCCGGCATGGTGATCCTGTCACTGCTGCTCATCGTCGCCGCCCTGCGTGGCGGCTGGCAGCCGGACGAGGAAAAGGAGACGCCGACCGACTGGAAGGCGATGGGTTTCGTAGTCGCGGGGCTCGTTGCCAATCTCGTGCTGATCCAGCCGCTCGGCTTCACAGCCGCCTCGGTGATCATGTTCGTGCTGGTCTGCTTCGGCTTCGGCAGCCGGCATCCGCTGCGCGATGCGCTGCTCGGCCTGATGTTGGCGCTGGCGGCCTATTTCGGATTCGCCAGAGCGCTCGGCGTCAACATCGGGGCCGGCCTGATCGAGAACCAGCTCAACGCGTTGATCAGCGCCTTCGTCGGCATGGGAAGGGGCTGAGGACGATGGACACGCTCGGTTATCTCGCGCACGGATTTGCGGTCGCCTTCACGCCGACCAATCTCTTGTGGTGCCTGCTCGGCACGACGCTCGGAACCGCGATCGGCGTGCTGCCCGGGCTCGGGCCGGCGCTGACCATCGCGCTGCTTTTGCCGATCACCTACCAGGTGGCGCCGGAAGCTTCCTTCATCCTGTTTGCCGGCATCTATTACGGGGCCATGTATGGCGGCTCGACGACGTCGATCCTGCTCAATACACCGGGCGAAAGCGCCACCATCGTCACCGCGCTCGAGGGCAACCGGATGGCGCGTTCGGGCCGCGGCGGCGCGGCGCTCGCGACTTCCGCGATCGGCTCGTTCGTCGCCGGGACCCTCGGCACGCTGGGCGTCGCCTTCCTGGCGCCGATCGTGGTCAAGCTGGCGCTGGCTTTCGGGCCGGCGGAATATTTCTCGCTGATGGTGCTCGCCTTCATCACCGTTTCGGCGGTGCTCGGCTCGTCCTCTGTGCGTGGACTTACCAGCCTGTTCGTCGGCTTCGTCATCGGCATGATCGGCGTCGACCTGCAGACCGGGCAGCCGCGCTTCACCTTCGGCATGGGCGAGTTGCTCGACGGCGTCGACGTCATCATCGTCGCGGTCGGCCTCTTTGCGGTCGGCGAGACTCTCTACGTGGCCTCGCGCCGCTATGCCGGGAAGGACGAGATCGTGCCGCTGAGGGGCTCGCTCTACATGACTGCTTCCGAATGGGCGCGCTCGTGGAAGCCGTGGCTCAGGGGCGCGGCAATCGGCTTCCCGATCGGCGCCCTGCCCGCCGGCGGGGCCGAGATCCCGACCTTCCTGTCCTATGCCATCGAAAAGAAGCTTTCCAAGCACAAGGAGGAGTTCGGCACGGTCGGCGCCATCGAAGGCGTCGCCGGGCCGGAGGCTGCCAACAACGCGTCGGCTGCCGGCGTGCTGGTGCCGATGCTGACGCTTGGCCTCCCGACCTCGGCAACGGCGGCGATCATGCTGTCGGCCTTCCAGAGCTACGGCATCAATCCCGGACCGCTGCTGTTGACGACGCAGGCCAATCTCGTCTGGGGCCTCATCGCCAGTCTCTTCATCGCCAACGTCATCCTCGTCATCCTCAACCTGCCGCTGATCGGCCTGTGGGTACGATTGCTCAAGATCCCGGCGCCGCAGCTCTATGCCGGCATTCTGGTGTTCGCCACCGTCGGCACCTACGGCATCTCGCAGTCGCCGATCGATCTCATCATCCTCTATCTGCTGGGCGCGGCGGGCTTCCTGATGCGCCGCTTCGATTTTCCGACGGCGCCGGTCATCATCGGCATGATCCTCGGGCCGCTCGCCGAGACGCAGTTCCGCCGGGCGATGACGATCGCCAATGGCGACTGGACGGTGTTCTACCGGCACCCGCTCTCGCTGACGCTTTTAACGCTCGCCTTCATCGGTCTGGTCGGCCCGCATATCTGGGCCTGGATCGAACGCCGGCGCACGCGCGGACCAGAGCATGTGCCGGGCGATGCCTGACCGATCTGGAGCATCATGACAGACCTGCTTTCAGGCATACGCGTCCTCGACCTCACCAATGTGCTGGCAGGTCCTTACTGCGCCTACCAGCTGGCGCTGCTCGGCGCCGACGTCATCAAGGTCGAGGCGCCGCCGGGCGGCGATCTCGCGCGCCAGCTTGGCGCCTCGCCGGAGCTCAACAAAGCCGGCATGGGTGCATCCTTCCTGGCGCAGAACGCCGGCAAACGATCGGTGGTGCTCGACCTGAAGCAGGAGGCCGACCGCGAGCGCTTCCTCGACCTGGTCGCAACGGCGGACGCATTGGTCGAGAATTTCCGGCCGGGCGTGATGGATCGGCTCGGCCTCGGCCACGAGAAGCTGAAGGAGGTTAGGCCAAGCCTCGTCTATTGCGCGATATCGGGTTTCGGCCAGACCGGCCCGATGCGTGGCAACCCAGCCTATGATCAGATCATCCAGGGGCTGTCCGGGATCATGAGCATCACCGGCACGCCGGAAACGGCGCCCCTGCGCGTCGGCTATCCGGTCGCCGACACGCTGGGCGGACTGGTCGGGGCCTTCGCCATCGCTGCGGCGCTGGTGCGGCAGAAGACCAGCGGCGAAGGCGCCTTCCTCGACGTGTCGATGCTCGAATGCACGCTGTCGGCCTTGGGATGGCCGGTGTCGAACTATCTGACGGCGGGCGTCCAGCCTCAAGCCATGGGCAACGAGAACATGACGGCCGCGCCCTCCGGCGCGTTCCGCACCGGCGAGGGCCTGCTCAACATCGCCGCCAACAAGCAGGAGCAGTTCGTGATCCTTTGCGGCTTGATCGGCCGCCCAGACTTGGCTTCGGATCCGCGCTTCGCCGAACGCGAGACGCGCAAAGGGAACCGGGCAGCGCTGAAGCCGCTCATCGAGGACGCGCTTGCCGGCGCTCCTGCGGCGGTCTGGGAAGAAAAGCTCAACCGCGCCGGCGTGCCGGCCGGGCGGGTGCTGACGATCCCGCAAGTGCTGCAGGAACGCCAGGTCATCGAGCGCCGCATGACGACGCGCTTCCAGGAGATACCGGGAATGGACAACCCGCTCACGGTGGTGCGCGGCGGCTTTATGGTCGACGGTGCGGCTCCCGTGCCAGCCGGCCCTCCGCCACGTCTTGGCGCGCATATGGACGACGTGTTCGCCAGCTTGCCGGCGCGCGGCAAGGGGAGGGCGCGGGCATGAGCGCGGACAAAAAGACCGGCCGCGACCGCGGCGAGGAGTGGTGGCGGACCGGCATCATCGAGATGCAGCCCGGCGTGATCCGGCTGCGCGGCTACCAGATCCAGGATCTGATCGGCCGGGTCAGCTTTCCGGCGATGATCTGGCTTATGCTGCGCGGCGAATTGCCGGGCGACGATCAGGCGGCGCTGCTCGGCATCGCGCTCGGGGCCGCCGTCGACCACGGCCCGCAGGCGCCGTCGATCGCGATCGCGCGCATGGCGGCGACCTGCGGCGTCGGCATCAACAACGCCATGGCCTCCGCCATCAATGTGCTGGGGGACGTGCATGGCGGGGCCGGCGAGCAGGCGCTTTCCTTCTATGGCAACATCGCCGCCGCAATCGATGGTGGCGCGAGCCTCGCCGAAGCGGTGAGTGCGCGGCTCGACCGGTTCTTCGCCGAGGAAAAGGGCTACGTGCCCGGCCTCGGGCATCGCTTCCACCCGATCGATCCGCGGGCGCCACGCCTCATCGAACTGACGCGCGACTTCGCCGGTCGCGGCGTCGTCAGCGGGCGCTTTGCCGACATTGCCAAGGCGATCGAGGCGGAGGTGGCGACACGCAAGGGCAAGACGATCCCGCTCAACATCGATGGCGCCACGGCCGTCATCTATGGCGAGCTTGGCTTCCCGCCGCCACTGACGCGCGGCCTCTTCGTGCTGTCGCGCTCGGTAGGCATACTGGCGCATGCCTGGGAGCAATCACAGGAGAGCGACCGCAACAAGGGACCTCTGCCCAAAGAATGGCTGTGGGCTTATAGCGGCACCCCGGCACGGCCGTTTCCTGGCGACTCCGATTAGAGCGTTTCACCGTTCCACGGAAAACGGCGAACCATTCCATCCATTTTGTTGTGACGGAATTCCTGACGGACAGCCGTGTCACGCTTTCGTGGAATTGCGCCAGGCCATCGTCTTACGCCGGATCGGTCGCCAAGGCCGTCAAATCCCTCAGCAGCGTGGAAAGCTCCGGCTCGTCGATCAGCAGGGCCGCATCGGCCGCCGGCAGCCAGGCCCGCTGACGGTTCACGGCCTCCCGCCAGTCGGCCATCTCCTCGCTGACCTCGAGCAGGTAGACGACCACGTCGACACGGACGAAACGGCTGGCCATGCGCTTCCAATAGGAGTAGCCGCCGGCAGGCTGCTTCAGCGCCTTGCCCAGCACGCCCGCCTCTTCCTGGGCCTCGATCGCGGCCGCCTTGCGCCCGCTCTTGCCCTTCATCGGCCAGCCCTTGGGCACAATGAAACGTTTGGTCGTGCGCGAGGTGACCAGCAAGACTTCAAGCTGGCCGTCGCCGCGTAGGCGAAAGGGGATGGCCGCCACCTGGCGGATCCGCTCTCCCTTCTTTGCCCTGCGTACTGCTTTCTTCTTGGCTGCTGCCATCCCAAAATCCGATCAAAGCGCATTCCTGCCGTACGCTATCCGCACGGCAAAACCTCGCTCCTGCAAATCCCAAAACCGCCGCCCACGCAAGCCGGACGCCGCCGACAGTAAGTCGGCTAAGTAAACCGGAAAAAGAAAAATGTCAGCGGCAGACGCGCGAAATCGTGGTGCCGATCACCTGAGACTGGCAATTCTGCTTGACGATCGGCACTTCAGGGCGAGCCTTCGGAACGATCTGCCGGTCCTGCTCGCGGTAAAGCTGCTGCTGTTGCTGGAACTGTCGTCGCTGCAGCTGGTTCCGGAGCGCCTGCAGCTCGTTATGTTGGATCAGGGCGTTGCGGTCTGTGGGGATGACGACCTGCGCGGAGGCATGTGAAGGCGCGCCCAAAAGGGCGGCAGTCGACAAAGCCGCGGCAATCAAAGCCGCCGATAGCCGAGGACGCGACATCGCTTCCTTCCCGAACGAAAACAGAAACCTTGCCGTAATATAGGGTGTTTGTGCGGATCTACCATGGTCCAAGCGACCGATCTCGCGGCACAGCCTCGATGGGTTGGATGATGCCCGCCGCTCGGATCCTTCAATCGACCTCGCGCAAACGGTAGCCGACGCCGGTCTCGGTGATGATGTAGCGCGGCTGGTCCGGTGTCTTCTCGATCTTCTGCCTCAATTGGCGGACATAGACCCTGAGATATTGCACGTCCGTCGACTCGTTCCAGATCTGCTTCAGCAGGAACTGATGGGTCAGAACCTTGCCGGCATACTGCACGAGCATGCGCAGGATATCGTATTCCTTCGGCGACAGTTTTACTTCCTTGCCCTCGACCTTGACGATGCGCTTCACCAGGTCGACCGAGAGGTCGCCGGCCTGGAACACCGGCTTCTCGCCCTGCTGCTGGAGCTTGTGGCGCAGCGCCACGCGGACGCGGGCGACGAGCTCGTTCATGCCGAAGGGTTTCGCCACATAGTCGTCGGCGCCGATCTCGAGCGCCTGGACGATGCCGGCCTCGTCGGTGCGGCTCGACAGGATGACGACCGGAATGTCGAGGCCGTCGTCACGCCATTTGCCGAGCAGTTCGAGGCCCGTCATCCCCGGGAGGCCGAGATCGAGCAGGATCAGGTCGGGCCGCTGCGCCTGCATGAGCTCGATCGCTGCCTTGGCGTTCGGTGCCTCCGATACGGCATAGCCCTGGCTGCCGAGGCCGACCCGAAGCAGCTTGCGGATCGGCGGCTCGTCGTCGACGACCAGGATGCTGACGTTCTGACCGGTCATGCGGCGTCATCCGTTTTGGCCACGGCAAGTTCCGGAATTTCCTGCGGCACCGGCATGCGGATGGTGAAGATCGCGCCGGGCCGGTCGGTGCGGTTCGTCGCCGAGATCGTGCCGCCCATGGCCTCGACGAAACCGCGGCTGATCGACAGGCCGAGACCCGTGCCGGCGCGGACCTGGTCGCGCTTGCGCACCCGATAGAAGGTGTCGAAGATCCGTTCGAGGTCGTTCGGCGGGATGCCTGGTCCCTCGTCCATGACCTGCAGGATGACGGAGCCGTTGTCGACCCAGCCTTTGAGGCGGATGGTTGAGCCGGGCGCGGAATATTTGGCGGCATTGTCGAGGAGGTTGAACAGCGCCTGCTCGAACAGCACCGGGTCGAGGCGCAGCATCGGCAAGTCCGGCGGAGTGTCGGTGTCGATGCGGTGCTCGCCGGTGATCTTGCGAGCGCGATCGAGCGCCGAGCCGACGATATCGCCGACATAATGGAGGGCGTAGTTCGGCTCCATGGCGCCGGACTCGATCTTGGTCATGTCGAGCAGATTGGCGATGAAGCGGTTGAGCCGCTCCGATTCGTCGACCACCGTCGACAGGAGTTCCGCGCGGTCCTCTTCGGGAAGGGCGGCCGCGTATTCCCGCAGCGTGCCGGCGGCACCCATGATGGCGGCCAGCGGCGTCTTCAGGTCATGCGAGATCGAGGTAAGCAGCGCCGTGCGCAGCCGGTCCGCTTCCGCCGCCAGCCTGGCGCGGTCGACATCGGCGACAAGCTGGATGCGCTCGATGGCGACCGCCGCCTGATCGGCAAGCGCGTCGAGAAGGCGCTGCTGCTCGGGGGTCAGCAAAGGGCCCTGTTTGTCGTTGTCGAGGCCGACGACGCCGACCGCTGTCCGGCCTGTTCGCAAGGGCAGATAGAGGCGCTTCGCGCCGGGCAGCGTATCGGCGCCGCGGCCGGCGGGGCGATCATGTTCCCAGGCCCAGCGGGCCGCCGCGATGTCGGCCTCGGCGAGCGTATCGTCCGGCGGATAGCCGGCCTTGACGGTGATCGTTCCATTCTCGGGCAGAAGCAGCACCACGCGCACTTTCAGCATCGAGGCGATCTGGAAGGCGGTGGCCCACAGCACGTCGTCAAGCGTGCCGGCGCCGGCGAGCTTCTTCGAGAACGAGTAGATGTCCTGCGTGGCTCGCGCGCGTGAGCGGGCGGCGACCGCCTGGCGCTGGACGCGCGCCGTCAGATTGCTGGCGATGACTGCGACAACGAGAAAGACCACGAAGGCAACGATGCTCTCCGGATCCCTGATCGTGAACGTATAGCGCGGCTCGAGAAAGAAATAGTTGAAGGCAAGCGCGCTCAGGAAACAAGCGTAGAGCGCCGGCCAGAGTCCGAACGTCACCGCAGAAGTCAGCACCGCCAGCAGCAGGACGCTGGCCAGATTGCGGACATCGAGGAACTGATCGAGAATCGAGCTGACGGCCACCGCGCCGGCGACATAGGCCGTCGAGAACAGATAGGGCCAGATCTGGAAGGGCTTCTGCTCGGACGCGGCCTTCACACGTGCCGACGGCATGTCGGCATCGCGCTCCTTGCCCGAAATGACATGGACGCTGATGTCGCCGGCATTGCGGATCAGGTCATAGGTGAGCGAGCCCTCGATCAGTTCCCGCCAGCGCGAGCGGGTCGGCCTGCCGATGACGATATGGGTGAAGTTGTTCGCCGTCGCATGGCGCACGATGTCCTGGGCGACGTTCTGGCCCGGGATGGTCGCGACCTCGGCGCCGAGCTGTTCGGCAAGGCGCAGGTTTGTCGCCAGCCGGTCCTTGTCCTCTTCGGACATGCCGGCCAGGCGAGGCGTGTCGACATGCAGCGCCGTCCATGGCGCCCGCAGGCGATCGGCGAGCCGGCGCGCGTAGCGGATACGAGCGCTCCCGTCCGGACGCGAGTCGACGCAGACAAGGACCCGCTCGCCGGCCGCCCACGGTCCCGGAATGGCGTGGGACTGCATATGGCTGAGGAGCTGTTCATCGACGCGCTGCGCGGTGCGTCGCAGCGCCAACTCGCGAAGCGCCGTCAGATTGCCAGGCGAAAAATAGTTCTCGATCGCGCGCTGAGCGGTTTGCGGGAAATAGACCTTGCCTTCATGCAGCCGCTTGATCAGGTCGTCCGGGGTGAGGTCGATGACCTCGATGTCGTCGGCCTCGTCGATGATGGAATCCGGAACGGTTTCACGCACCCTGACGCGGGTGATCTGCGCCACGACGTCATTCAGGCTTTCGACATGCTGGATGTTGAGCGTGGTGTAGACGTCGATGCCCTGCGACAGGATTTCCTGAACATCGAGATAGCGCTTGGGATGACGGCTGCCGGGCCCGTTGGTGTGCGCGAGCTCGTCGATCAGAACCAGCTCCGGCCGCCGTTTCAGGATGGCGTCGATGTCCATCTCGTCAAGGACCCGGCCCCTGTATTCGACCTCGCGGCGCGGGATCACCTCATAGCCTTCGACCAGCGCCTGGGTTTCCTTGCGGCCATGCGTTTCAACGACGCCGATCGCGACGTCGATGCCGTCGGCGCGCCGGGCGCGGCCTGCCAACAGCATCTCGTAGGTCTTGCCGACGCCGGGCGCCGCGCCAAGGAAGATGCGCAGACGGCCGCGGCCCTCCCGCTCCGCGTGCTCGAGCAGCGCGTCGGGAGAAGGTCTGTTCTCGAAGTTGGTCCTGTCGTCCGGCATCAAGTCCAATCATGGATTGCACCGGGGATCGTGTCGATCCCCGCTGCGAGTGCTGATTATTTGAGATCGTCGAGCCCCATGTTGAGGGCCAGCACATTGACCACCGGCTCACCCATGAAGCCCAGCTCGCGATCCTCGACATGGCCGTCGACAAGCGATTTCACCTTGGCTTCATCGATGCCCCTGGCCTTGGCAATCCGCGGCACCTGGAAATAGGCCGCCTCCGGGCTGATGTCGGGATCGAGGCCGCTGCCAGACGTGGTGACGAGATCCATCGGAACCGGTGCGTTCGGGTTCTCAGCCTTCAGCCTGTCGGCGTCGGCCTTGATACGTTCGATCAGCTTCGCATTGGTCGGCCCGAGATTCGAGCCGCCGGAGGAGGCGGCGTTGTAGCCGTCGCCGGCTGCCGAGGGCCGCCCGTGGAAATAGCGGTCGCTGGCGAAGGCCTGGCCGATCAGTTCGGAGCCGATAACCTTACCATCCTTTTCGATCAGGCTGCCATTGGCCTGCCTGGGAAACAGCGCCTGCGCGATGCCGGTCATGCCGATCGGATAGATAAGGCCGGTCAGCACCGTGAAGAACACGATCATGACGATCGCGGGTCTGAGTTGCTTGAACATCGGAATGGGTCCCTATGCCAGGCCAAGAGCCGTGACGATCAGGTCGATCGCCTTGATGCCGGCGAACGGCACGATGATGCCGCCAAGGCCGTAGAGGAGAAGATTGCGGGTGAGCAGCGCGCCGGCGCCGATGGCGCGGTATTTCACCCCCTTCAGCGACAGCGGGATCAGCGCGACGATGATCAGCGCGTTGAAGATGATCGCCGACAGAATGGCGCTCTGCGGCGTCGCCAAATGCATAATGTTGAGCGCCTGCAGCGGGCCTGCCGACTGGCCGGGCGCGACGTAGAACACGGCGAACATGGCCGGGATGATGGCGAAATACTTGGCGACGTCGTTGGCGATCGAGAAGGTGGTCAGCGAACCGCGCGTCATCAGCAGCGCCTTGCCGATCTCGACGATCTCGATCAGCTTGGTCGGATCGCTGTCGAGGTCGACCATGTTGCCGGCCTCGCGCGCGGCGACCGTGCCGGTGTTCATGGCGACGCCGACATCGGCCTGGGCGAGCGCCGGCGCATCGTTGGTGCCGTCGCCGCACATCGCGACAAGCTTGCCCTTGGCCTGTTCCTCGCGGATCAGCGACAGCTTGTTTTCAGGCGTCGCCTGGGCGAGGAAGTCGTCGACGCCGGCTTCGGCCGCGATGGCCGCTGCGGTCAGCGGATTGTCGCCGGTGATCATCACCGTGCGGATGCCCATCTTGCGAAGCTCGGCGAAACGCTCGCGAATGCCGCCCTTGACGATGTCCTTGAGGTGGACGACGCCGAGCAGGCGCCCGTCGCGCTCGACCGCCAGCGGCGTGCCGCCGGCCTTGGCGATCTCGTCGGCCCTGGCCTGCAGGTCGCGCATGGTGTCGCTTGTCGGACGCGTGCCATGGCTTGCCACCGTTGCTTGATTGACATGGGCTAGCACGGCATCGACCGCGCCTTTGCGCACCGACGAGCCGTCGATGTCGACGCCGCTCATCCGGGTCTGCGCGGTGAAGGGCACGAAAGTGGCATGCAAGGTCGCCATATCGCGGGCGCGGATGCCGTATTTTTCCTTCGCCAGCACCACGATCGAGCGGCCTTCCGGCGTCTCGTCAGCCAGCGAGGCCAATTGAGCAGCATCGGCCAGCTCCTGTTCGGTCACCCCCTTCACCGGATGGAACTCGGTCGCCTGGCGATTGCCGAGCGTAATGGTGCCGGTCTTGTCGAGGAGCAAGGTGTCCACGTCGCCGGCAGCCTCGACGGCGCGGCCGGACATGGCAAGCACGTTGAAACGCACCAGGCGATCCATGCCGGCAATGCCGATGGCCGAAAGCAGCGCGCCGATCGTGGTCGGGATCAGTGTCACGAACAAAGCGACGAGGATCGTTACCGGGATATAGCCGCCGGAATAAGAGGCGAAGCTCGGGATGGTCGCGGTGGCCAGGACAAAGATCAGCGTCATGCCTACAAGCAAGATGTTAAGCGCGATCTCGTTCGGGGTCTTCTGGCGCTCCGCACCTTCGACCAGCGAGATCATGCGGTCGAGGAAGGTCTGGCCGGAGGCGGCGGAAATGCGCACGCGGATCCAATCGGACAGCACCTGCGTGCCGCCGGTGAC
Source organism: Mesorhizobium sp. M1A.F.Ca.IN.020.04.1.1 (assembly GCF_003997315.1). Classification (NCBI taxonomy): domain Bacteria; kingdom Pseudomonadati; phylum Pseudomonadota; class Alphaproteobacteria; order Hyphomicrobiales; family Phyllobacteriaceae; genus Mesorhizobium; species Mesorhizobium sp. M1A.F.Ca.IN.020.04.1.1. The sequence continues at coordinate 35,597 of NZ_RZSN01000014.1, read as the reverse complement.
GGCCGAGCGGTCGCCGCCGGATTCGCGGATGACAGGCGCGGATTCGCCGGTGATTGCCGCCTCGTTGACGGAAGCCACGCCTTCGATCACCTCGCCGTCGGAAGGGATGATGTCGCCGGCTTCGACCAGCACGATGTCGCCGACCTTCAGGCTGGTGCCAGGCACCAACTTGAACTTGCCGCGATCCTCGGCGTTGACGAGCAGCTTGGCCTGGGTCTCGGTGCGCGCCATGCGCAGCGAGTCCGCCTGCGCCTTGCCGCGCCCCTCGGCCACGGCCTCGGCAAAGTTGGCGAACAGCACGGTGAACCACAGCCAGATGATGATCTGCAAGGTGAAGCCGAGATCGCCGCCGCCGGTGATGACATCCTTGACGAACAGCACGGTGGTGAGTGCTGAGACCATGGCAACGACGAACATCACCGGGTTCTTGATCAGCGTGCGCGGATCGAGCTTGCGGAAAGCGCCGCCAATGGCGGGCATCAGGATGCTGGCATCCAGAATGCTCGCAGATTTGGACTGGCTCATTTTAAGGCTCCAGGATCGGTGATGTTGGATGGCGCCGGGTGTTCGGTCTTCGGCAACAGATGCGGAAGGCCCGAGGCCAGCAGCCACAGCACGAACAGCACGGCCGCCATGCCGAGGAAGGTGGAGAGCGTCGGGAAAGGACGAGGTTTCTCGTCCCCTCCGTCATCGGGCGTTCCGTCACCGGATTGGTGACGATCGTGCCGAGGTAGATTGTTGAACCAAGGCATGGTCATCTCAGAAAGTCTGTCCGCGGATCATCGCCAGATGCTCGACGATCGGACCGACGGCGAGCGACGGGAAGAAGGTGAGGCCGCCGACGATGACGATCACGCCGACCAGGAGGCCGACGAACAGCATGCCGTCGGTCGGGAAGGTGCCGGCGGAAGCAGGCACGGTCTTCTTTGCGGCCAGCGAGCCGGCGATGGCCAAAGCCGGGATGATGACCAGGAAGCGGCCCATCAGCATGCCGATCGCGATGGTGATGTTGTACCAGGGCGTGTTGCCGGTCAGTCCGCCAAAGGCCGAGCCGTTGTTCGCGGCCGCCGACGTATAGGCATAGAGCACCTCGGTGAAGCCGTGCGGGCCGCCATTGGCCATCGAGGCCACCGCGCTCGGCAGGACCACGGCGATAGCCGTGAAGATCAGCATCGCCAGCGGCAGGCAGAGGATGGCAAGCATCGCCATCTTGACCTCCTTGGCCTCGATCTTCTTGCCGAGATATTCCGGTGTGCGGCCGACCATCAGGCCGGCGACGAAGACGGCGATGACGACAAACATCAGGATGCCGTAGAAGCCGGCGCCGACGCCGCCGACGATGACCTCGCCAAGCTGCATGTTGATCAGCGGGATCATGCCGCCAAGCGCGGTGAACGAATCGTGCATGGCATTCACGGCGCCGCACGAGGCGGCCGTGGTGATGACCGCGAACAGCGCCGACAACGCAATTCCGAAGCGCGTCTCCTTGCCTTCCATGTTGCCGCCGTCGATGCCGAGCGCATGCACCAGCGGACTGCCGGCGGCCTCGGCCCAGTAGCAGACGATGACGCCGACGAGAAACAGCACGCCCATCGAGGCAAGGATGGCCCAACCCTGGCGCTCACTGCCGACCATCCGCCCAAAGACGTTGGTGAGACCGGCGCCGAGCGCGAAGATCGACAGCATCTGGATCAGGTTCGAGATGGCGTCCGGATTCTCAAAAGGATGCGCGGCATTGGCGTTGAAGAAGCCGCCGCCATTGGTGCCAAGCATCTTGATGGCGACCTGAGAGGCGACTGGGCCGAGCGCGATCGTCTGCTTGGCGCCTTCCAGCGTGGTGGCGTCGACATAGGGTCCAAGCGTCTGCGGGATGCCGAGCCACACATAGACGAGCGTCAGCACGATGCAGGCCGGCAGGAGCACGTAAAGCGTGCAGCGGGTCAGGTCGACCCAGAAACTGCCGATCGATTTGCCCGAGGCACGGGCAAAGCCGCGGATCAGCGCGATCGCAATGGCAATGCCGGTGACGGCCGAAACAAAGTTCTGGACGGTGAGGCCAGCCATCTGCACGAGGTAGGACATCGTGCTTTCGCCGCCGTAGTTCTGCCAGTCAGTATTGGTGACGAAACTCGCCGCGGTGTTGAAGGCGAGCCCCGGCTCGACCGCCGCCATCCCGACGGGATTGTAGGGCAGCGCGCCCTGCAGCCGCTGCAGGGCATAAAGCACGAGGAAACCGACGAGGTTGAAAAACAGCATGCCGGTGGCGTAGGCGGCCCAGTGCTGTTCTTCCTTGTCGCTTGTCCCGGCGAGGCGATAGAGGCCGCGCTCGATCGGGACAAGCACGGGCGACAGCAACGTACGATCGCCTTTGAAGACGCGGTGCATGTAGCCGCCGAGCGGCTTCACGAGCAAAAGCAGGATCCCGCAATAGACGAGGATCTGTATCCAGCCGTTGAGTGTCATGAACTGACTTTCCGTATGCCGATCAGAAGCGCTCTGGGCGGATGAGGGCGTAGATGAGGTAGGCAAGCAGGAACAAGGTCACCGCGCCGCCGAGGACGTAGTCGAAAAGCATTGTAAGACCCTCAGATTCTGTCGCAGGCTTTGACGTACGCTAATGACAGGACGAAGAACAAAATCCCCATCCCGAGAACAACGAGGTCCATTGCAGGCATTCCTTGTTTCGGCTTGTTTTTGCACCCCGACACGGTCGAGTTCAAAATTGCACAGGACCGCCCGTCACCTTGGCGGCGATGGCGATGAAAGTGTTTTTCGAGGGGAATATGGACCCGACCGCCATAAAGGTTCGAGACGAGGCGGGGAGCAAAGAAATAGGAATCTTATAGGAAATTGACGCCACGGGATGAAGGCGGCGGCAACGTGCTGTTCCAAAGATCCGGAAGCTGGTTGGCCGGCCGCCGGTCCCTGCACGGCATCTCCTCTTCCAACTGCGTGGAGAGCGCTACATAGCGGCCCGACTGGCTGCATGCCGATCGGCACGCCGCCGGCGGACTGCCCAGCCGCGAAGCGGCTAGATGTGGGGTTGCGAGGCAGGCTGACCGGAAGCTTCAGGTCAGCTCGACGGTCCGCTTCTCCGCGATGCTCTGCTCGGCGGCTAAAACGATGCGCAGGCTGTTGACGGCGGCAGCCATTTGCTCGGTCAGATCGAGGTCCTCACGGATGGCGCGCAGGAAGAAGGCCTGCTCGCGGTCGCAAAGCTCCTGATGGCCGGGCTCGTCCTCCATGCTGACGATCTCGTCGGGCTTCGAGAAGTTCTTGTCGCCATCGACCTGCGCGTAGTGGATCTTCAGCGCGTCGGTCTTGGTGTGGCGGTCGATGTCGGCGGAATCCGATACCTCCTCGGCTTCCTTGGCGCTGCTTGCGGACTGGCCGGCGACGATCGAAACGGCGCCTTTCGGGCCGACCACATCCTTCACGAAATAGGCGGTCTCGCTCATCATCGGGCCCCAGCCGGCTTCATACCAGCCGACCGAGCCATCATCGAAAGTGACGTGCAGATGGCCATAGTTCTGCTTGTCGGCCTCGGCCCAGAGTTTGGCGCCGATGCCGTGCACGCGCACCGGCTTGGCGCCGGTCAGCTGGCACATGACGTCGACATAGTGCACGCCACAGTCGACGATCGGGATCAGCGAGTCGATCAGGTTCTTGTGCCAGTGCCAGGCGCTGCCGCTGCTCTGCTGGTTGAGGTTGAGGCGCATCACCAGGGGCTTGCCGAGCGTCTTGCCGACCTCGATGAATTTGATCCAGGACGGGTGGACGCGCAGGATGTAGCCCAGAACCAGCTTCCGGTTCTTGGCCCGCGCGGCGGCCACCACCTTCTCGGCGTCGGCGATGTTGGTGGCGAGGGGCTTTTCCATGAACACATGGCAGTTGGCGGCGATCGCCTTCAGCGCGTATTCGGCATGCGTGTTCGGCCAACTGTTGATCGAGACCGCGTCCGGCTTGGTCTCCTTCAGCGCCAAGTCGAAATCCTCATAGAGCGGATAGCCGGCGAGCTCCTTCGGGATCTTCTTGTTGCTCTTGATGGTGCGGCTCATGATGCCGACGATCTCGAAGCCGTCGGAGCGGTGATAGGCGCTCGCATGCGAAGCGCCCATATTGCCCAGACCAACCACCAGGATTTTTACTTTGTCGGCCATGTCAGCCTCCCCAATGCTCTTTGAACAGTAGCTCGGGCGGCATCAGGCGCCGCCCGATGGTCAATGCGCCCGCCTTACTTGACGGCGGAATCGAACAGGTGCGCCTTGATCTTCTCGACGTCGAGCGCGGCAAAGCCTTCCGACAGTTTCACGCCGTCGGCATCGGCCTTGACCTTCGCCTTGTCGAAGTCGTTGGCGGTCGGAATCAGGTCGTTGGTGCAGACGTCTTCGGCCTTCACCGGCGCGGTGATCTGGCCGATCTTCAGGATCTCGTCGAAAAAGCCCTGCCAGCTCGCCATGTCGTGCGAGCCCCAGCCACTGCGCTTGTCCATGTCACCGCGGAAGACGTTGATCTGCTGCAGGATCGAGGTGGTGCCGAGCTCAGGGCCAAGGTTCTTGGCCAAGGTCGGGAATTGCTCGAACACGGCTTCGACGGCCGCGCGCGGGTTCTGGTAGCCGAATTCGAGGCCCATCGCCCAGCCGCGCAGATATTTTTCGAGGAAGGCCTTCTTGTCGGGATCCTCGAGATCGGCGGCGCGCACGACGAAGGTGTTGGCCGGAAGCTTGGAATTCTGGACGCCGAGCCAATATTCGAAGTCGAGGTCCTTGGCGATCCATTCGGCGCGCAGACCTTCCCAGGAGAGTGCGGCATCGCCTTGGCCGCCGGCGAGCGCGGTGCCCCAGGTCGGCCACCCGGCCTCGACATATTTCACCTTCTTGATGTCGACACCCTGCGCGGCAAGCAGCGGATCGACGATCGCCTGCCAAGCGGCGGAGCCGAGCAGGATCGTCTTGCCTTCGAGGTCCTTCAGGTTCTTGGTGCCCTGGCCCTTGCGGAAGGCGATGCTGAAGGTGTCGCGCGCGCCCATGTGGAACACCGACTTCAGCTTCATGCCGTTCTGGATGGCGAAGGAGAAGACGCCGGGCGAGGGGAAGCCCATGTCGGCCTGGCCGACATCGACGAACTTGACCGTCGCGGTGCCGTCAGACGGACCCGGCTGCATGTCGGTGGCGAGGTCGCCGAAATAGCCGGCCTTCTTGGCCGACCAGTAGGGATAGTCGTCCAGCACTTCGAGCGTGCCGCGCGGCGAAATCCAGGTGAATTTTTCATAAGCCGCCGCGCTGGCTTTCAGACCCGATGCGCCGAGCGCGGTGGCGGTCACGACGCCGGCGGCCGTCACTTGCAGGAAGTAGCGGCGGCTGATGCCCGCTCTTGTCGCCGTACTGAATAAGCTTTCGTTGGTCATGGCATTCCCCTTTTGTTGATTGCCCTTATCGATCGCTTGCCCTTGCCTTCGCCCGTCTCCCGGGCGATCTCATCCGTCCGCGCTCATGCCTCCCAGCTCGCCCATTTCTTGCCGATCAGGAAGAAGAGCACGTAGATCAGGATGCCGAGCGTCGACAGGATCAGCACCACCGCGAAGAATTGCGGCATCTGGATCATCGACGAATACGAGGTAAGCCGGTTGCCGAGGCCGAAGCCGCCGCCGACCATCTCGGCACCTACCGCAGTGAGGAGCCCGAAGATCGCGCCGATCATCAGCCCGACCAGGATCATCGGCAGCGCCATCGGCGCGCGGATCTTCCAAAAGATCTGCAAGGTGCTCGCGCCATAGGAGCGAGCGAGCGCGATCTTGGCGCTGTCCACGCGCCGGAACCCGGTCGCGGCATTGATCATCACCATCGGTCCGGCGGCTAAAGCTACCGCGATAATGCGCGGCGTGTAGCCGAAGCCGAAGCGCAGGATGAGAAGCGGCACCAGCGCCAGCATCGGCGTGGTGACGAGGATCAAGATGTAAGGCGCGACGATCTTCTCGGCGAAGGGAAACTGCGTGATCACCGCCGCCATCACCAGCCCGACGACGGCGCCGATGGCAAAGCCGGAGAAGAGCTCGACCAACGTGTAGCCGAGATGCGGCGCGATCAGCGGGAACTCGTCGAATAAAGCGTAAACGATCGCACTCGGCGGCGGCATGATGTATTGCGGCACGTGGAAGATGCGCAGCGCCAGCTCGATGCCGCCGATGATCACCACCGCGACGACGAGAATCGCGGCCACCTCGGCGCCGGACTTGATGCCTGGGCCGCCGGCGAAGGCGGAGAGGTTGGTGAGGCTGACATCCTGGCCGTCACCGGACTTGGCTTTGGAGAATTCCGGAATGGCGTCGCCCCCGCTCACGGTCTGATCCTCACGATTTCAGCGCTCTTGTGTTGCAGCTGCTCCTGCGCCTTCGGCCGGCGCTCGCCAACGATGTCCATCTTGATGCGGTTGGTGAGGTCGAAGACCTCCTTGGTGGCCATGATCTCCAGCGAGCGCGGGCGCGGGAACGGCACGTCGTAGACCTTGGCGACGCGTCCCGGCCGCGCGGTCAGCACCACGACCCGGTCGGAGAGGAAGATCGCTTCCTCGATGCTGTGGGTAATGAAAACGATGGTCGTCTTGGTATCGAGCCAGATCTCCTCGACGAGGCGGTTCATCTCCTCGCGGGTGAAGCTGTCCAACGCACCGAAGGGCTCATCCATCAAGAGCACGGAAGGCTTCAGCGCCAGCGCGCGGACGATCGCCGCGCGCTGCTGCATGCCGCCGGAAAGCTCGCGCGGGAACTTGCCGCCGAAGCCGTCGAGCCCGACGCGATGAAGCAGATGCGCGATCCAGGCGCGATCGGGCTTCTCGCCTTTGATCTCGAACGGGAAGTTTATGTTGGCGTCGAGATTGCGCCAGGGCAGAAGGTTCGCTTCCTGGAAGACGATACCGATCTCGGGACGCGGGCCGGTGACCTCCTTGCCGTCAAGCAATATCGCGCCGCTGGTCAGACGATGCAGACCCGACATCGACCACAACAGCGTGGTCTTGCCGCAGCCGGAGGGGCCGACGATGGAGACGATCTCGTTGGCGTGCACGTCGAGGCTGCAGCGGTCTAGGGCGAGAAGATCGCCGGAGGCCGTGGTATAAACCTTGCTCGCTGCCTGCACGCCGAGCTTCGGCGTTCTTGCGCTGCCGGTATTCATGCTCCCCTCGGAGACTGCGTGATTGGGTTGCCGGAGCCCCCTCTGTCCGCGAAATCAGTCTGTAACTATCCTACTTTACTGTCAAGCGGTGGCAAAGATCTGGCGCCATCAGATTCAACTAAAGCTTATCTAAGTGTCTGATTTCGCCTGTGTTTAGACGCGCTTGCAGTGTGTGTTACTTTCCTACATACTCACTTCGGCTGATTGCCCATGGCCAGCCGGCGGATAATCGCAAATATGGTGGTCCAGAAACGGCAGAGAAGGACGGCCAATGACCGAAGCTGACAGCCAGGCGCTGCGGATTTCCGACGGGGATGACGGCCGGCATGATCATGTCAGGCGCTTCCCCGACATCATTTCGCAGGTGAAGGACAGCTACACGGACTTGCGGCCGGCGGAGCGTCGCGTCGCCGACGTCGTGCTCGACGACGTCAAATATGCCGTCGATGCATCGAATGCCGCGCTGGCGCAGCGCGCCCAGGTCAGCGAGCCGACGGTCACCCGTTTCTGCCGCGCCATCGGATGCGACGGCGTGCGCGACTTCAAGCTGAAGCTGGCGCAGAGCCTCGTCGTCGGCGCGCTCTATCTTAGCACCAAGCCGCAACCCACGAACGGCGACAGCGGCATGCCGTTCTGGAACGCCGTCTTCGGCGAAGCGCGCCGCGCGCTGCAGGAGGCCGAACGGCAGATCGATCCAGGGCAGTTGCAGAAAGCGGCGGAGCTGATCGCCAAGGCCAGGCAAGTGACGGTATTCGGACTTGGCGGCAGCTCATCGGCGCTGGCGCAAGAGACGCAGTATCGCCTGTTTCGCTATGGCATCACCATCAGCGCGCAATGCGATCCGTATCTGATGCGCATGACGGCTTCGACGCTGAAGCCGGGCGATGTGGTGATCGCGATATCGGCGACCGGCCGTACCCGAGAGGTGATCGAGGCGGTGGAGCTTGCCAAGCACTATCGCGCCGACGCGATCTGCGTGACCGCGCCGGACACGGAGCTGACACGCGTCTGCGATGTCCAGCTGACGATGGCGGTTCCCGAATATCCCGACACGCTGAAGCCGACAGCTTCGCGCTACGCCTTCCTTGCGGCCATCGACCTGCTCGCGGTCGCGTCCGCCTACAAGCTCGACGGCCCGGCGCGCGAGACGGTGCGCCGCATCAAATATAACGCCCAGATCCATCGGACGGGGAAGGAGATGGAGCCGCTCGGCGACTGAGAACAGCCGCAACGCGGCTATGATCTGCGTATTCAGGGGAACGAACATCAATGCTCGACATCGCACCATCGCAACAGGCGGCAACCTGGCTCGGCACATTCGGCCGCGCGCTCGAGGCGGGTGACATCGAGGCGGCGACGAACCTTTTCGTGGACGATTGCTACTGGCGCGATCTGCTGACCTTCACATGGAACATCAAGACCGTGGACGGCCAACCGGCGGTCCGCGAGATGCTCAAGGCGACGCTTTCCTCGACGCAACCATCGCACTGGCGCCTGTCCGGGGAGTCAAGCGTCGCCGACGGCGTCATCGAGGCCTGGTTCAGCTTCGAGACGGCCGTGGCGCGAGGCGAGGGCATCCTGCGGCTCAAGGATGGCCGCTGCCGGACGCTGTTCACGGCGATGAGCGAGCTCAAGGGTTTCGAGGAGCAGAAGGGGCCTGCCCGGCCGCTCGGCATCCGCCACAAGGCCGATCCCGAACGCGAGACCTGGGCGGAAGCAAGAGCGCGCGAGGCGCGTGAGCTCGGCGTGCACGAGCAGCCCTATTGCCTGGTGATCGGCGGCGGCCAGAGCGGCATCATGCTCGGCGCCCGTCTGCGGCAGCTCGGTGTTCCCACCCTCATCGTCGAGAAGAACGCGCGCGCCGGCGATTCCTGGCGCAACCGCTACCGCTCGCTCGTGCTGCACGACCCGGTCTGGTACGACCATCTGCCTTACATTGCGTTCCCGGAAAACTGGCCGGTGTTCACGCCCAAGGACAAGATGGGCGATTGGCTGGAAATGTATGCCCGCGTCATGGAGCTGAACTACTGGGTCGCCACCAAATGCATCAGCGCGGCCTATGACGAGGCCGAAAAGGTCTGGACGGTGGTGGTCGACCGCGTCGGCCAGCGCATCACGCTGAAGCCGAAGCACATCGTCTTCGCCACCGGCGCCTACGGGCCGCCGCGGCAGATCGATCTGCCTGGCGCGGACAGCTTCAAAGGCGAGCTCTTGCATTCCAGCCAGTACTCGACCGGCGAGAAATTCCGCGGCAAGCGCGTCGCGGTGATCGGCGCGGCGAGCTCCGGCCACGATGTCAGCGTCGACCTCTGGGAAGCCGGCGCCAAGGTCACCATGGTGCAGCGCTCGCCGACGACGGTGGTGAAGTCGGACACGCTGATGGAGGTCGGCTTCGAGATCTTTTCGGAAAAGGCGCTGGCGCGGGGCATCACCACCGACAAGGCCGACATGATCGTGGCTTCGACACCCTTCGCGCTGGTCCCAAAAGGCCAGCGGGCGCTCTATGACGTCATCCGCGAGCGCGACGCGGATTTCTACAAGCGCCTCAGCGACAGCGGCTTTGCCATCGACTTCGGCGAGGACGAGACCGGACTGCTTATGAAAGCCTATCGCACCGGCTCCGGCTACTACATCGATGTCGGCGCCTGCGAGCTGATCCTGAACGGCGAGATCGCGGTGAAGAGCGGCGTCGGCATCAAATCGCTGACGCCGACCGGCATCCTGTTTGAGGACGGCAGCGAGCTGGCGGTCGACGCGATCGTCTCCTGCACCGGCTACCAGTCGATGAACGAGACCGTGGCAGGGATCGTTTCCCGGGAGGTCGCCGACAAGGTCGGGCCGTGCTGGGGCCTCGGCTCCGGCGTCAAGGGCGATCCCGGCCCGTGGCAGGGCGAGTTGCGCAACATGTGGAAGCCGACCGCCCAGGAGGCGCTATGGTTCCACGGCGGCAATCTCGCGCTGTCGCGCTTCTATTCGAAGTTCGTGGCGCTGCAGCTCAAGGCGCGGATGGAGGGGATTGCGACGCCGGTCTATGGCGAGCCGAGCAATTCGCGACGGTGAGCCAATCAGCGCCCGAAGTGCCTGGCCGCAACCTCGACATGCGTGTGGTGCGCATGGGCCTCGAAGCGCTCGGTCTCATTGTGGTCGGGCGTCTCGTTCCGCCACCATTTGCCGCCGATGACGATGCCATTCGAGACCAGCCGCTGGTCCGCAATAAGTGACGCACCGACCGCGTCGACAAAGGTGAAGCGGCCGGGCTGCAGCCTCAGCACCGCGACATCGCCGATGCCGCCGACTTTAAGCGCCCCGAGCTCGGGCCTGGCGATCGCATCGGCCGGGCGCTGCGTTGCCGCGCGCACGACCTCGACCAGCGGCATGCCGAGCGCCATGAGCTTCGACATGCAGACGAGAATATCGAAGGCAGGGCCGTCGACGCAGTAGAGATGCACATCGCTCGAGATGACGTCCGGCGCCAGCCCCTCCGCCAGCATCGCCTTCGCCACCTCGAAGTCGAAGGAGCCCATGCCGTGGCCGATGTCGAAGATGACGCCGCGCTCGCGCGCCTGCCGCATATCCGGCCGCACCGCGCCCGAAGCGAAGACCGGCGCATTGGGGAACGGCCGGAAGCAGTGAGTGAGGATGTCGCCGCGGCGGAGCCTGGGCAGCACTTCCGAGCGGCCGGGCGGCGGCTCGTCGATGTGCGCCATCAGCGGCAGGCCGGCTCGGTCTGCGGCTTCGAGCGCGAGGTCGACCGGCGCGATGCCGCTGGTGCCGCCGGCGTGCTTCCCGGAACGGACTTTTACGCCGACGACGACAGCGGCATGCTCGCGCACCGCGGCCACCGTCTCGCGCGGCTCGCAGAGCCTGAGATCGCTGCATTCGCCGACGGATACCGTCTCGGCGAAGCCGAATATGCCGGCAAACGAGATGTTGACGTAGGCAAGGATGCGGACCTTCGAACGCTCGATGACATGGCGGCGAAACCCCAGGAAATTGCCGGCGCCGGCGCTGCCGGCATCGATGAAGGTGGTGGTGCCGCTCTTGGCGGCGAGCCGGTCAGCGTCGACACCGAGCGAGGTGCCGCCCCAGTAGACGTGGCTGTGCAGATCGACGAGGCCGGGGGTGACGATGCAGCCGCTGGCGTCGACGACCTCACCGGCGGTCTCGCTATCGATGGCCGCTTCGATCGCGGCGATTCGGCCATCGGCGACGGCGATGTCGCGCGGCGCATCCAACCCGGAAGCCGGGTCGATCACACGGCCGCCCTTGATCAACAGATCGAACTGCATTCCGCGCCTCCGTTGCTGTCTGGCCGCGATCACACCGGCCGGTAGGCGACGGCCTCGATCTCGATCTTGATGTCGATCATCAGGCGCGACTCGACGGTGGTGCGCGCCGGTGGGTCGTTCGGGAAGTGCCTGGCATAAACCGTATTGAAGGCGCCGAAATCGCGGGCGTCCTCGAGCCAGACAGTGGTCTTCACCACGTCGTCCATGGTGCATCCGGCCAGCGCCAGCGCAGCCTTGACGTTTTGCAGCACCTGCTCGGCTTGGTCAGTTATGCCGCCCTTGACTACCAGGCCGTCGCTGCCCACCGGCACCTGGCCGGAGACATAGACGAAATCGCCGGCGCGGACGGCAGGCGAGAGCGGGACATGCGACTTTCCGAAGCACTGCTTGGGCAAATGAATCTCCTGTTGTCGAGCGCAAGGACCGTTCTTGCAAGCCGTCTACGCTTGTAGAGGTGATCCTCCAAGAGGCAATGTCGGAAAGCAACATTTTTTCGGAGATTCATGTTGCTTTATTACAAATCCTGAGCATCCTGCACCCCGAATCCTGAGATGCGACCGGTGGGTTGCTGATCGAACGCAAGGGGAAGAGCCAGCATGACCTTTGACAAGAATCCGTTTCCGGAAGGCGATGCCGATCGCCATGCGCTGTGGGAAATGCTGGTGCGGCGCGACATCGACGCCTTCCTTGGCCAGGACTGGTCGATGGTCGAGGACGACTTCATCGCCGAGAGCTTTTTCGGCATGCATGCGCATTTCCTGCCCAATGCCGATGCCTGGCGGCTGCAGTTTCCCAGGCTGGAAGTCTATCGCGACGAATGGCTGCGCCAGGCCAAGGAGACAGCCGCGACAGAATTCGCCGAGCCGCTGCGCGAGGCGATTTTCCGCGTCACCAATCTGCGCGACATCGACGTCGATGGCGATCGTGCTGTGCTGCACAAGAAGTTCGACGGCTCGGTCGCCAAGGCCGACGGCAGCGTCGACCGCCTGAAATGGCAGACGCTCTACTTCTGCCGCAAGGTCGGCGGGCGCTGGAAGATCGCCGGTTTCGTCGGTTATATGCCGCATCCGCTGGGAAGCTAATGCATGTCGCCCGGATGTGTGCGCGTTTGGGACACCGACATCCGCCAAACAAGGATTTGCAGCGCCTCGCCTGAATCCTTTTCAGAGTAACGAGGTTTAGGACAGGCGCGGCAACCGCTCGTCGGGCGAGCGGTGATCGAAGACGACGCCCATGGTCTTACCAACAGCGGCCATGACGATCAGTTCGACCAGATGGTCGTCGCTGTCTCCGCAGGCGGGGTCCGATTGGCGGATGGCATCGAGCATTGCCCGGGTCGAAACAGTGTCGCCGGCGCGAAATTTCGAAAGAGCAGACGAAACAATGTCTTGCACCGTCAGGTCTATGACGGGCACTTCCGCAGCGACGTTCATAAGCCTCCTCCTGCCATGAACCCCTCCCTCAAGGGATGATACGCTGATCGGGCGATTGCGCCAGCGAAATGGTGGTCGGACCAGTTCAGCTGTCGATGGCCTGCCGTTAGGTGTGGAACACCGCGCCGAGGCCCTGGGCCATGCTCGACGCACCGCACGCCGGTTGCTAAGTCCCTCCCGCGCAGGGAGACTATCCGAGTCGAGAATATGACGGTTGCGATCGACATGGGGCAGACGTCGGCAGGCGCGCCGGCGGCCCTCGACCTTGAGGAGCTGCTGGCGACCCGCCTGCTGGTGCAGGGCAATTCGGGCTCGGGCAAGTCGCATCTGCTGCGCCGGCTGCTGGAGCAGAGCGCGCCCTGGGTGCAGCAGACCATCATCGATCCCGAAGGCGACTTCGTCTCGCTCGGTGAGCGCTACGGCCATCTGGTGATCGACGCCGAGGATCATACCGAGCGCGGCCTGCAGGCGGCCGGCGAGCGAGCGCGCATCCACCGCGTCTCGACGGTGCTAAACCTCGAAGGGCTCGATGCCGAGAACCAAATGCGGCGCGCCGCAGCCTTCCTTGGCGGGCTGTTCGAGGTCGCGCGCGACCATTGGTATCCGATGCTGGTGGTGGTGGACGAGGCGCAGCTCTTCGCGCCGGCTGCTGCAGGCGAGGTCTCGGATGAGGCGCGCAAGCTTTCGCTCGGCGCCATGGCCAATCTGATGTGCCGCGGCCGCAAACGCGGGCTCGCCGGCATCATCGCCACGCAACGGCTGGCGAAGCTCGCCAAGAACGTCGCGGCGGAGGCCTCCAACTTCCTGATGGGCCGCACGTTTCTGGACATCGACATGGCGCGCGCCGCCGACCTGCTCGGCATGGAGCGGCGGCAGGCGGAAGCCTTCCGCGACCTTGAGCGCGGGCATTTCATGGCGCTCGGTCCGGCGCTGTCGCGCCGCCCGCTCAGCGTGCGGATCGGATCGACCGAAACGAGCCCGCGCAACGGCACGCCGCGGCTGATGCCACTGCCCGAAGCGACGCTCGAAGATGCGCGCGCCATCATCCTCGCGGCACCGCCGCCGGAGACGGTCCGCCCGCAGCGCCGGCCGTCGCCCGACCTGCTCGATCAATTGATGGCGGCCAAGGCCGCGCCGCTCGACATCCGCCCCGAGCCGGCCGAGCCGCAGCCGAGCGCCGAGGACCTTGCCGAGCGGCGCGGGCGGATGGACCGTATCCTGCGCGCTATCTTGGCTGAGCCCGATGCCGGATTCCGCGTCATCGGCGTGCTCTATCAGGAGTTCGTGGTCCGCTGCCGAATCGAAGGACTCGCTTCGGTGGTGCCCGACCTTTCGGAATTCCGACGCATGCTGACGCGCGCCCGCGCCGGCGTCGGCTCGGACATCGCCGAGGACGACGCGTGGCGCGACGTCTCCGTGCGCGCATCGCTTCTGCCGGAGGACATGCAGGGCGTGTTCATGATGATCGCGAGGGCGGCGAAGGAAGGCTGGCCTTGCCCAAGCGACGCGGCGATCGCCCGCGCGTATGGCTCGCATTCGCTGCGTCGCGCCCGGCGGCTGCTCGATTACATCGAGGAGCAGGGGCTCATCGTCTGCCAGATCGACGGTGTTGGCCGCCGCACGGTGACGCTGGTCGAGCTCGCCTGGGCAACGGCCCCGGGCGATCCGAATGCCGGAGAAGAAGAGCCGGGCAATTCGGCTGCATAAGAATCCGGCCTGAGCGTCTCTACGGCAAGCTTCGCCACATCTGATTAACCACCTGTTCAAACAGGCACGGAACCAAACAGGCCGCGATGCGTTCTGGCCCTCGGCTTAATATAGCTGTCGGGGCAGGCGCGGAGGGGAGTGTGGGCGTTTCTCGTTCGTCAAAGGAACAATTCGATTCCCGCCAGATTCTCAACGCCCTCAAAGCCTTTCGAAACGGTGACTTCTCCGTCCGCATCGAGAATTCTTATGAAGGGTTGAACGGCGAGATCGCCGACACATTCAATCAGATCGTCGAGTTGAACGACCAGATGGCGCGAGAATTTGCGCGGCTGAGCAGGGTCGTCGGCAAGGACGGCCGCATCGGCGAACGCGGCCATGTGAGGAACGCCAAAGGCAGCTGGGAATCGAGCGTCCGTTCGGTCAACGACCTGATCGAGGACATGGTGCAGCCCACCGCGGAAGTTGCCCGCGTCATCGGCGCGGTCGCCAAGGGCGATCTGTCCCAATCCATGATGGTGGAAATTGACGGCAGGCCGCTTCGTGGCGAATTCCTGCGCATCGGTAAAATCGTCAACACCATGGTTGAGCAGCTCGCGTCCTTCACGTCGGAGGTGACGCGTGTGGCGCGCGAGGTCGGCACCGAAGGCAAGCTGGGCGGTCAGGCACGCGTCAGGGGGGCGGCCGGCACTTGGAAGGACCTGACCGACAATGTCAACGCGATGGCGACCAACCTGACCAGCCAGGTGCGCAACATTGCGGAGGTGACCACGGCTGTCGCATCTGGCGACTTGTCGAAGAAGATCACCGTCGACGTGAAGGGCGAGATCCTCGAACTGAAGAACACCATCAACACGATGGTGGACCAGCTCAACTCCTTCGCCTCGGAGGTGACCCGCGTCGCGCGTGAGGTCGGCACCGAGGGCAAACTCGGAGGCCAAGCCCGTGTCGAGGGCGTTGGCGGTACTTGGAAAGACCTCACCGACAGCGTCAACCTAATGGCCGCCAACCTGACCGGCCAGGTGCGCAACATCGCCGATGTGACGACGGCGGTGGCTTTGGGCGACCTCTCCAAGAAGATTACCGTCGACGTGAAAGGCGAAATTCTGGAACTGAAATCGACCATCAACACCATGGTCGATCAGCTCAACTCATTTGCCGGCGAGGTGACGCGCGTGGCGCGCGAGGTCGGCACGGAAGGCAAGCTCGGCGGCCAAGCACAGGTGCGCGGTGTCGCCGGCACCTGGAAGGACCTGACCGACAACGTCAATTCCATGGCGGCGAATCTTACCGGTCAGGTGCGCAACATCGCCGAAGTGACTACCGCGGTGGCACTGGGTGACCTCTCGAAGAAAATCACCGTCGATGTGAAGGGCGAGATCCTGGAGCTGAAGAACACCATCAACACGATGGTGGACCAGCTGAACTCCTTCGCCTCGGAAGTCACCCGCGTGGCACGCGAGGTCGGCACCGAAGGAAAGCTGGGCGGCCAAGCTGAAGTCCGCGGAGTCGGCGGCACGTGGAAGGACCTGACGGACAACGTCAACCTGATGGCCGCCAATTTGACCGGGCAGGTGCGCAATATCGCCGATGTGACCACGGCCGTTGCCAGGGGCGACCTTTCGAAAAAGATCACCGTCGATGTGAAGGGCGAAATCCTCGAACTGAAGAACACCGTCAACACCATGGTGGACCAGCTCAATTCCTTCGCCTCGGAGGTCACGCGCGTGGCGCGCGAAGTGGGCTCGGAAGGCAAACTGGGAGGTCAGGCGCATGTCGAGGGCGTCGGCGGCACCTGGAAGGATCTGACCGACAATGTCAACGCGATGGCCGGCAATTTGACCGTGCAGTTGCGCGACGTCTCCAAGGTCGCGACCGCAATCGCCACCGGCGACCTGACCCAGAAGATCACCGTCGACGCCTTGGGGGAAATCCTGCAGATCAAGGACGTCATCAATACGATGGTGGATCAGTTGAACTCCTTCGCCTCGGAGGTGACGCGCGTCGCCCGCGAAGTGGGTTCCGACGGCAAGCTCGGCGGACAGGCGCAGGTGCGCGGTGTTGCCGGCACCTGGAAGGACCTCACCGACAACGTCAACGCCATGGCCGCCAATCTCACGGGCCAAGTGCGCAACATTGCGGAGGTGACGACCGCCGTCGCACTCGGCGATCTGTCGAAAAAGATCACGGTCGATGTGCGCGGTGAAATCCTGGAGCTCAAGGACACCATCAACACGATGGTGGACCAATTGAACTCCTTTGCCTCGGAAGTGACGCGCGTGGCGCGCGAGGTCGGCACCGAAGGCAAGCTCGGCGGTCAGGCACAAGTGCGCGGCGTCGCCGGCACCTGGAAGGACCTGACCGACAACGTCAACTCGATGGCCGAGAACCTCACCGGTCAGGTTCGCAACATCGCAGAAGTTACCACAGCGGTGGCGCGAGGCGACCTGTCCAAGAAGATCACCGTCGATGTCAAAGGCGAGATCCTGGAGCTGAAGTCGACCATCAACACCATGGTCGACCAGCTCAACTCGTTCGCCGGCGAGGTGACGCGCGTGGCGCGCGAAGTCGGCACCGAAGGCAAGCTCGGCGGTCAGGCTCGGGTGGAGGGTGTGGCCGGCACCTGGAAGGACTTGACCGACAACGTCAATCTGATGGCGACCAATTTGACCAACCAGGTGCGCGGCATTGCAGACGTCGTCACCGCCGTTGCCCAGGGCAATCTGAAGCGCAAGCTTGCGGTCGATGCCAAGGGCGAGATCGCTTCTCTGGCGGACACGATCAACGGCATGATCGAGACGCTGGCGACCTTCGCTGATCAGGTGACCAACGTGGCTCGCGAGGTCGGCATCGAGGGCAAGCTCGGCGGCCAGGCCAGGGTGCCGGGCGCCGCCGGCCTGTGGCGCGACCTGACCGACAACGTCAATCAGCTGGCGGCGAACCTGACGACCCAGGTCCGAGCCATCGCCGAAGTGTCGACCGCGGTGACCAAGGGCGACCTCACCCGCTCGATCAGCGTGCAGGCCTCCGGCGAGGTCGCGGCGCTGAAGGACAACATCAACGAGATGATCCGCAACCTCAAGGACCAGACCTTGAAGAATGCCGAGCAGGATTGGCTGAAGACCAATCTCGCCCGTTTCTCGCGCATGCTGCAGGGCGAGCGGGACCTTGCCACGGTTTCGCGGATGATCATTTCCGAGCTCGCGCCGCTGGTGAACGCGCAATACGGCCTGTTCTACGTCACCAATCGCGACGAGGAAGAATCCTATCTGGAACTAGCCGCGTCCTACGCCGCCGAAGGCAAGGCCACCGTCCGCCAACGGGTCGACTTCCGCGAAGGCCTGATCGGGCAGTGCGCCGCCGACAAACGGGCAATCATGCTCGATGACGTCCCATCGAGCTTCCTGCGCATCACCTCCGGCCTGGGCGAGGCCCCGCCGGCGAGCGCCATCGTCCTGCCGGCATTGTTCGAGGACGAGGTCAAGGCGGTTATCGAACTGGCTTCGTTCAGCCGGTTCAGCGATACGCACCGCCTTTTCCTGGAGCAGCTCATGGAATCGGTCGGTATCGTGCTCAACACGATCGCCGCGACCATGCGCACGGAAGGGCTTCTCAAGCAATCGCAGCTTTTGACGTCCGAACTGCAGTCGCGTCAGACCGAGCTCACCAAGAAGCAGGAAGAGCTTCACGCCACTAATGAGGAGCTGCAGGAAAAGGCGCAACTGCTCGAGAATGAGAAGAAGCAGGTGGAAAACAAGAATCTCGAGATCGAGATGGCCAGGCGGGCTCTGGAGGAGAAGGCCGAGCAGCTGGCGCTGACCTCCAAATACAAATCCGAATTCCTGGCGAACATGAGTCACGAGCTGAGGACGCCGCTAAATTCGCTTTTGATCCTGTCCAATCTGCTTGCGACAAACCAGCAGGGGAATCTGAACGACAAGCAGATCGATTTCGCGCGTACGATCAACTCGGCAGGTACCGACCTGCTCAGCCTCATCAACGACATACTGGATCTTTCCAAGATCGAGTCCGGCACGGTGTCGATCGAAATCAACGACATGCCGCTCGCACACCTGCGCCAGCATATGGAGCGGACTTTCAGACAGCTTGCGGCTGACAAGGGGCTCGGCTTCACCATCAAGATCGAGCAAGCCCTGCCTGAGACGATCCGCACGGACGAAAAGCGGCTGCAGCAGATCGTGCTCAATCTGCTGTCAAATGCCTTCAAATTCACTTCCAATGGCGAGGTGATCCTGAACATCCATGCCGAGAGAACCGGCCGCAAAAACGATGCGGCGCCGCCCCGGGCGCTGGCGATCGCCGTTACCGATACCGGGATCGGCATTCCGGAAGACAAGCAAAAGCTCATCTTCGAGGCGTTTCAGCAGGCCGACGGCACGACCAGCCGCAAATATGGCGGCACTGGCCTCGGCCTTTCCATCAGCCGGGAAATCGCCCGGTTGCTCGGCGGTGAGCTGCGCGTCGAAAGCGAGCCAGGCAAGGGATCGACCTTCACCCTGGTCATCCCCTTCGATGGCCCGCGCAGCAGCAGCCTGGCGGCGCCGATCGAGCTTTCGCCTGCCGACGTCATCGCGGCGGGCGTCCAGCCAGCAGACACTTCGGGTACCCCAGAACTTGCGGACGATCGTGACACAATCAACCCCTCGGACAGGGTGGTGCTTATTGTCGAGGACGACCCGACTTTTGGAGGGCTGCTGCTCGGTCTTGCTCGATCCGCCGGACTGAAGGGGGTGCTTTCAACGGCCGGTTCCGGCACGCTGGCACTGACCCGCAAGCTGATGCCCGATGCGATCACGCTCGATCTCGGCCTTTCAGACATCGACGGCTGGGTGCTTTTCGACCTTCTGCGGCATGACCAGAAGACCAGGAACATTCCGATCCATGTCATCTCCGGCGCCGAGGATCTCGAAGTGCTGACGCGCAGGGGCGCTGCAAGCGTTTCGAGCAAGCCGGTTTCGGCTGGTGAGCTCGCCCGCGTTTTCGAGGAAATCCATTCGCGAAACCTGAGGGTGCAGCGCAACGTGCTGATCGCCGATCCCGATCCCGAGCGCCGCCTGGCCCTGGTGGAAGCCATTCGAGATGGCATCACCTCGGTCACCGCGGTCGGTCGTGTCGCCGCCAACGCGGACGAGCCGGGCGCCGCCGCTTATGATGCGTTTGTTTTCGGGTTTGGGCGTTCGGCCAAGGACAACGCCCAGATGCTCGACGAAATCGTGTCTCAGTTCAGCGACGCTCTACCGCGCCTGCTGTTCTTCACGCCGCACCCGGACGCGTTTCTGCAGCAGGTCGCGCTGCATCCGGCACTCGGCGATGTCCCACGTGCCGACAACTTCGGCCAACTCGGGCTCCTGATCTCGGCGGCACTGCCAAGCGACACGCAGAGCGAACAGATCTTGGCCACCGAGCAGGTCGACAATGCCGATCTCGCCGGCGCCAAGGTTCTGATCGTCGACGACGACATTCGCAACATCTACTCGTTGACCAGCGTGCTGGAGACTTACGACATTGATGTGCAGCATGCCGAACGGGGCCGGGACGGCATCGCGTTGCTCGAAGAAACACCCGACGTCGATGTCGCCTTGATCGACATCATGATGCCGGAAATGGACGGCTACGAGACCATGCGTCGGATTCGGGCCATGCCGGCGATAGCCCACATCCCATTGATCGCGGTTACCGCCAAGGCGATGAAAGGCGACCGTCAGAAATGCCTGGACGCCGGCGCATCCGACTACATCGCCAAACCGGTCGACCTCGATCTGCTGCTTGCGTTGCTGCGGGTTTGGATCGGTCGCGCGCGAGCGCGGGCTGAGCCCTTCGCGCCGGCATTGATGACCGCCATCTGAAAGCGCTCCGGCAGGTAAAAGGAATGGCCGCGATCGAGGCAGAAAGAAGCGAACCGGTCGAAGGATTGCGGGCACGCGTTCTCGCGGTCGATGACGACGAACGCAATCTGCTTGCCATCGCGGAGGTGCTTGGCGAAGTCGGCGAGGTCGTCTGCGCCCAGTCGGGTGAGGAAGCGCTGCGCTTCCTGCTCAAGGAAGATTTCGCCGTCATCCTGCTCGACGTGCTCATGCCGAACCTCGACGGCTACGAGACGGCCACGCTGATCCGCCGGCGTGAACGATCGAAAAACACGCCGATCATCTTCCTTACCGCGATCAGCAAGGAAGAGGCGCATATGCTGCGCGGCTATGACGTCGGCGCTGTCGACTACCTGTTCAAGCCGTTCGACCCGGTGATGCTTCGCTCCAAGGTTATGGTCTTCGTCGATCTTCATGAGAAGACGCGCGAGATCGAGCGAAACGCGGCGCGGGAGCAGCGGCTGCTCGAACAGGCGCTGAAGGCCAAGTCGGACAAACTCGATGCCGAGCGGGCGCTGCGCCATTCGGAAGCAAGGCAGGAGGCTATTCTTGCCTCGCTTCCAATTTGTTTTCATGCCCGCTCGGCTGAGGCGCCTTTCGCCCCAAGCTACGTCTCGAAAGGCGTCGAGCGGCTGACAGGGTTCCCGCCGAGCCGTTTCCTGTCGCATCCGGATTTCGGGCTCAGCCGGGTTCACCCCGACGATCGCGAGGAGGTAACCAGGTCGCTTTCGGCGGCATGCGAGACGGGGTCCTATGGCTGCGAATTTCGCTGGCGGTGCGCCAATGATGAATATCGCATCTTCTTCGATCGGGGCGTGGTTTCCAAAGATGACGCTGGGCTCGAGTTGCTTGGCACCATGCAAGACATAACAGAGCAACGCCGCCTGGAGAGCCAACTGCTGCAGTCGCAGCGGCTCGATGCGATCGGCAAACTGACCGGCGGACTCGCCCATGACTTCAACAACCTCCTCGCGGCGATCCTTTCCGGCCTAAGCCTGCTCGAGCGACAGCTGACGCTGGACGGCAACGCTACCAAGATCCTCGACATGACACGCCGCTCCGCCGGGCAGGGCAGGGATCTCGTCCAACGCATGCTCGCTTTTTCGCGGCGCCAGGACCTGAAGCCCGTGGCAGTACCCTTGTCGAGCCTTGGGGATACGATGAACGGGTTGGTTGCCCCGGTCCTTGGAGGCCTCGTGCGCTTCAAGTGGCTGGTGAGTGACGACACATGGCCCGTGTATGTGGATGCGGCGCAGCTCGAGCTCGCCTTGATGAACCTCATCTTCAATGCGCGAGACGCAATGCCTTCGGGAGGCACGGTTCTCGTCCGGACGAGCAACCGCAGCGTCGGCCACGCGGGCGACGAACTGCCGGCCGGCGACTATGTGGTGGTCGCTGTCGAGGACACCGGGACCGGAATTGCCGGCGACATGATAAGCAAGGTGGTCGAGCCGTTTTTCACAACCAAGCCGATCGGGAAGGGCACGGGGCTGGGTCTCAGCACCGTCTATGGTTTCGCCAAGCAGTCGGGCGGCACGCTCAGGATAGAGAGCGAGGTGGACCGCGGCACCATCATAGAACTGTGGCTGCCCCGATCCAATCAGCCGCAGGATGTCACCGAGGCTATCGCTGTTGCCGGCGCAGAGGCTGTCGAGGCTGCCGACGCGGAGCGCGCCACAGCGGTTGGCGAACGATCACTGACCGTTCTGCTCATCGATGACAGCCACTCCTTGAGAGAAATGACGGCCATGTCGCTCAGGCAGTCCGGCTTCGAGGTCGTAGGGGCCTCCGGCGGAGCCGAAGCGCTTGCCGCCATTGAGAGAGAGCCGGATCGATTCGACGTGATCGTCACCGACTTTGCCATGCCCCTTATCTCGGGCATAGACGTGATCCGGTTTGCCCGCAATCTGCGTGCCGGCTGGCCCGCGGTTATGATCACCGGCTATGCGGATGCGGAGAAAATCGTGGAGCGCCCCCTCGATGTCGCGCTCGTCGGCAAGCCGTTCGACGAAAAAGACCTTGTTGTGGCCATACATGCCGCAGCGCGCGGCAAGCTAATCAACGCCTCGGCATAGCTTCCCCTGTTACCTGTCCTCGATGATCCTCAAATAGGCCGCGGTCACGAACAGCACGATGAAACCGAAGAGGATGCGGCGGCCGCCTTCGGGCATATGCAGGATGGTGAGCAGCGTCGTCAGCACGGTCAGGATCAGCGCGCCGACAATGGTTCCCATATAGCCGCCGCGGCCGCCGAAGATCGAGGTGCCGCCGATGACGGCGGCAGCCACCGAAGGTAGCACCAGCGGCTCGGCGAGCGACAGCGAGGGCGCCTTGATCAGGCCGATATAGAGCAGGCCGGTGATGCCGGCGAGCAGGCTGGAGATGACATAGAGCGCCGTGATCACCTGCCAGTAGCGGACGCCCGAAAGCCGTGCAGCGCGCTCATTGTCGCCGACGGCGTAGAGCAGGCGGCCGAAGCCTGTACGGTTCAAGGTGAAGACGATCAGCACCGCCACCGGCACGAACAGGAAGAGCGCGTTGGGGAAGCCGTAGGTGAGACCGGTGCCGAGCCAGTTGAGGAAATCCGGAATCTTGGCGCCGGAGGCGATCACGGTGCGCTGGTAGACCTGCAGGAAGCCGGTGCCGATCAGGCTGGTGCCGAGCGTCATGATCAGCGGATGGACGCGGAAGACGCCGACGCCGACGCCGTTGACGAGGCCGATTAGCACCGCCGGCAGCATGGCGAGGATGAAAGCCACCGTCGGATCCTGGTTGACGATTTGCGTCGCCATGATGAAGGCGCTCATCGTCGCCACCGTGCCGACCGAGAGGTCGATGCCGCCGGTGAGCATCGTCATGGTCTGACAACCGGCGAGGATTGCCAGCGGAATGGCGAACTTGGCGGTGTTGGCGATCCAGCGCTCGTTGACGATCCCGGGGCGAAGAACCTGCAGGATCAGCACCAGTATGACGAGCAGGATGATCAGGGGAATGAGCGGCCGGTCCGCCATGAAGCGCTTCAGGCGGCGGCCGAGCGAGACCGGCTGGGGCATGGTCGCGCTGTTCGTCATGGTGTTGCTCCTGCCGGGCGGCCCCGGATGGTGATGAAGGCGCCGAACATCACCACGGCGACCATGATCGCGCCCTCGATGATGGCCGTGACGTTGGGATCGATGGCCAGAAGCGTCAGGTCGGTGCGCACCAGCCTGAGCACGAAGACGGCGATGATCGGCCCGAGCAGCCCACCCTTGCCGCCACCGAGCGCGACGCCGCCCAGCACCACCGCCGCGACGCTGGCCAGCAGATAGGGACCGGGGATCGGCGCGCCGATGCCGGTGCTGATGGTGAGCGACAGCCCGCCAAGTGCTGCGAACAGGCCGGAGAGCGCGTAAGCGACGATCCTGGTGCGGGCCACCGGCACACCGCTGCGGAAGGCGGCGAGCTCGTTGCTGCCGATGGCGTAGATGGAGAGGCCAAGCCGCGAGCGCCTGAGCGGGATCCAGATGACGAAGAGGCAGACAAGCAGCAGCACCAGCGCCTTCGGGACCCAGGCATCGGCCCAATCCGGCAGGCCGGGGATCGGCATGGTGCCGACGACGGTGGCCTTCAGCCACTCGGCGGCTGCGCCGCCGGGCGCGTCAAGCACCAGAAGCGCCGCGCCTTGCAGAACGAAGAGCGTGGCTAAAGTAACCACGATATCCGGCACTCGGGTCACCACGATCAGGAGGCCGTTCAGCGCGCCGAGCACAAGGCCCATGGCCAGCACGAAGGGCACGACGAAGTACGCATATTCCTCGCTGGCGCCGTTCATCATCGAGGCGGCGGTGACGCTGGTCAGCGCCATCATGGCGGCAACCGAGAGGTCGATGCCGCCGGCGATGACCACCACAGTCTGCGCCGCGACGGCGAAGGCGTAGGGCAGAACCGCCCGCGCCAGCGAGCCGAAGTCGCCGCTGCCGTAGCCCGGCTGGATCAGCTTGGTGACGACGAACAGGAATACGAGCAGGGCGAGCAGGCCGGCGACCCAGCCCTGGCGGCGCAGGAAGCGCATCATGGCGCGGTCTCCGCGTCGGACGTTGGCCTGACATCGGCAAGGATGCCGACATCCGCCCTGGCGCCGCGCGGCAGGCCGTAGGCGGCCCGCATCAGAGCCGGCTCGTCGGCGAGCTCGACCGGGAAGGTGTCGACGACACGGCCGCCGAAGATGACGATGACGCGGTCGCAGACACGCTGCACTTCCTCCAGCTCGGATGTGTAGAAGAGGACCGATTTGCCGAGGCCGGCGAGCTCGCGCAGCAATTTGTAGATTTCCTGCTTGGTGCCGACATCGATGCCGCGCGTCGGGTCGAAGCAGAGGATGGTGCGGGCATCTGCCGCGATCCAGCGGGCAATCGTCACCTTCTGCTGGTTGCCGCCGGAAAGGCGCTGGACCTCGCCCTGCGCGCGGGTGTCGATCTGCAGCCGGGCGATGGCGCTTGAAACCACCATATGCTCCCGGCGCACCTTGATCGGTCCCCATTTGCGCAGCGCAGCGCTGAAAGGCAGCGCGACGTTCTCGCGCACCGAACGCTGCATGGCTAAAGCCTCTGTGCGGTCACCCGGCACGTAGGCGAGGCCGGCCTGGATGGCATCGCTTGGATGGAAGAACTTCACCGGCGCGCCATCGACGGCGATCGTGCCGCCGGCCGGGCGGATCGAGCCGGCAAGGGCGGCGAAGAGCTCGTCCTGGCCCTGGCCCTCGAGCGCGACGACGCCGGCCACCTCGCCATTGGCGAGATCGAAAGAGACGTCATGCAGCTTCGTGCCGAGCTGCAGGTTGCGGACCGAAAGCCGAGGGTGGCTGTCCTTCACGACCGGCGCTTCGCTTGCCGTGCGCGCCGCGGCGACGCTGGTCTTCTCGATACGGGCGCCAAGCATCATCTCGACGATCTTTTCCTCGACGCCGGGCTCGATGTCGATGACGCCGACGGTTGCGCCGTCGCGCAGCACTGTGGCTCGGTCGCACAGCGCCGAGATCTCGACGAAACGGTGCGAGATGAAGATGACCGAGCGGCCGCTGTCGCCCTGGCGGCGCACGACTTCCAGCACTTTTTCGGCAAGGTTGGCGGGCAGCGCGGCCGTCATCTCGTCGAGCAGCAGAACGTCGGGCTCGGCGGCGAGCGCGCGCGCTAGGTCGAGCACACGCAGGACGGCCAGCGGAATGTCGCGCGCGGTCTCGCGTATGTCGAGGTTCGGAATGCCGAGCTCGCGCACCCAGGCGCGGAACGGCTCGACCGGCGTGCCAGTGAGCCTGAGATTGGAAAGCACATCGAGGTCAGGGATCAGCGCCGGTTCCTGGTAGACCGGCAGCAGGCCGGCGCGACGCGCGGCGGCCGGAGAGCGGACATCGCGAGCTTCGCCGCGGATCAGGATGCGGCCGGCATCCGCCGGGATCGCACCGGTCAGGATCTTAACAAGGGTCGACTTGCCGGCGCCGTTGGCGCCCATCAGCGCATGCACTTCGCCCGGCAGCACCGATAATGATGCGTCACGCAGCGCCGAAACCGCGCCGTAATTCTTCGCCACGCCGGTGGCGTCCAGCAATGTATTGTTCGGCAATTCGTTCGTCGTCAAAACCAGCGTTCTCGCATCAAGCACCGAGGACGGCAGGTTCGCACCTGCCGTCCCAGCGACCTTATCTGCCGCAGTTCCTTATCGCAAAAACCGTAGGATGCTTTTGCGAAATCTGCGAAGTTGAAGTCGGTCGGGCGATTATTCGCCCGGACCCTTGCAGGCGACGATCTGCTCCTTGGTGTAGGTGGTCCAGTCCGGGATAGAGATCGAGACCGGCCATTCGGGGCTGAGCGACGGGTCGGCGGCCGCCTTCAGCTTGGCCTTGCCTTCCTCCGTGACATTTTCCCAGAGCTGCGGCTCGACCAGAACGGTTTGCTGCGCCGGCTTCTTGCCGTCGAGGATCTGCAGTGCGAGCGTAACGCCGGCGCCGCCGATCGAGCCGGGATTGGTGACGGCAGCGCCGACCAGACCCTTAACCGTGTTCAACTGACCGACGAAGCCGGCATTGTCGGCGCCGACAACCGGCACCATCGGCGCCTGCTGCTCGACCAGAGCGTCGACGATGACGTTGTCGATGCCGGAGGTCCAAATGCCGTTGATCGGCGTTCCGGTGGCGAGGAAGGACAGGATCTGCTGCTTGGCCTGGTCCTGCTGCCAGCCGGTGAAGACTTCCTGCGCGACCTTCACGTCGGGGAATTCGGCCAGCGCCTTCTTGAAGCCCTTGTCGCGGTCGCTGTCGGCGGAAGCACCGGCGGCGCCGCGCATGTACAGCACCTCGCCCTTGCCGCCCATCTGCTGGAACAGCCACTTGGCGCCGAGATAAGCATACTGTTCCTGGTTGTTGGAGATGATGTATGCGGACGGCTCGGTCACCGCCTGGTCGACAGCAACGACGACGATACCGGCCTTGGTGGCTTCCTCCAGACCGGCCTTGATGCCGGCCGGATCGGCCGGGTTGACGACGATGGCGTTTACCTTGGCGCTGATCAGATTGCGGATGTCCTCGAGCTGGCCGGCGGCGTCGGTGTTGCGGTGGGCGATGTTGAGCTTCGCCACTTCGCCGGAGGCGAGCGCCTGGGCCTTCATGGCGCAGATCATTTCCTCACGCCAGCCATTGCCCTGCACGGTGTTGGAGATGCCGATCGTGTATTTGCCTTCGGCGGACGACACGCCCACCGAGCCAAGCAAGGCAGCGCCGGCAAGCAGTGGGGCCATGGTCAAGTATTTCTTCATTTCAGTACTCCTCCACATTGATTTCAGTTCCTGGGCTCCGAAGCGATCGAAGCCTAGCCGTTTGTCACCTCATTTGACGAAGGGGCGCAGCACGTCGCGAGCCAGCAGAAAACCGCGCTTGACCTTCTCGTCGCTTCCCTCGAACCGGCGGTCCTCATGCTCGATGACCACCGGCCCGTCATATCCAGCCCGGTAAAGGCCCGAAAAGATGCTGCTCCAGTTGATGTCGCCAAGCCCCGGCATGCGTGGCACCTGCCAGCCTATGCCTGCGGAAAGGATCCCGCGCTCATACAAACCATCATGATCGATCATCAGGTCCTTGGCATGCACATGCAGCATGTGCGGGCCGAACTCGCGGATGAAGCGTTCCTTGTCGATCATCTGCCAGACGAGATGCGAGGGGTCGAAATTCATGCCGACGTCGCCGCCCCAGGCCTCGAGAATCCGGCGCCAGACATAGGGCGAATAGGCGATGTTGTGTCCGCCCGGCCATTCGTCATAGCTGAAGATCATCGGGCAGTTCTCGAAGGCGAGCTTGACGCCGTGCTCGCGCGCGTGGGCGATGATCGCGGGCCAGATTTTCTGCGCGGCCTGCCAGTTGTCGTCGACAGTCTTCGAGGCGTCGCCGCCGCAGAAGGTGTTGACGAGCGAGACACCGATTCGGCTTGCCAGCACGATCACCTTCTTCAGGTGATCGATCACCGCATCGCGATGCGCCTGATCGGGATGCAACGGATTGGGATAGAAACCGAGACCGGAGATCGTCAGGCCCTTGCCGGCGAGCTCGGCCGCAATGTCCTTGGCTTGCGCGGGGGAGGTGCCGGCGGCGTCGATATGGCTGGTGCCTGCATAGCGGCGGCTGGCGCCCGAAGTCTTCGGCCAGCAGGCGATCTCGAGCGCTTCGAAGCCGGCCGAGTTCGCCCAGTCGGCGACATCGCCGAGGGCAATATCCGGAAATGGTGCCGTGAGCAGTCCAAGCTTCATGATGCCTCCCGCTTCGTACTATGCAGATCGTGCCGGTCGCTTCAACCGTCCGTCTGTCGGGTCAGCGCACACATGTCTGACAAAGGCCATCGGATCATCTGACAGCAAACCATCGAGGCTGGTGACGACATTTGCATGGAACATGTCGCTGGCGGCAAGTGACGGATGAAAGATGGCTTCGATGGCAAGGATTGCATTGGCAAGGGCCTTGCTGTCCGAACCAACGCGGTCGGCGATGGCCGCAATCTTTTCGGCAAAAGGATCGGACACCTGCCAGGCGCGGCCGAAGCGCGACGATGCCTTGATCAGATAGGCCATCCAGCCCGCGATCGGAACCGACAGCAGCGCGCTGCTTTGGCCCTTAGCCAGGCGATCACTGACCGGGTTGAGCAGGCGCTGGACGATCTTCTGCGAGCCGTCGGTAGCAATCTGGTGATTGCGGTGGCGGATCGCCGTGTTGGCGAGGCGCGAAAGGCTTTGCTCGACATAGGCCGACGGCGAGATGCCGGGCACGGGCATCAGCGTCGGCAGCGTCTCTTCCGTCAGCATGCGGCGGACGAAGGTGGCAAGCAACGGGTCGGCCATGGCGTCCGATGTGTGCTCGAAGCTGCCCAAAACGCCAAGATAGCTGAGCGTCGTCTGGGCGCCGTTCAGCACCCGCATCTTGAGATGCTCGAACGGCGTGACGTCGTCTACGAAAGCGGCGCCGATGCGGTCCCAGCGCGGCACGCGGCCGGCGAAGCGGTTCTCGATCACCCATTGCCGAAAGCGCTCGCCGACGACGACGGCGCTGTCGCGATAGCCGAAGCGCTGCTCGACCGTCTCGATATCGTCCTCGGTCGTTGCCGGCGCGATGCGGTCGACCATAGCCGAGGGGAAGGCGACATTGGCGGCGATCCAGTCCGCCAAGCCGTTGCCGCACCGCTCGGCGAATGTCCGCACGACATTGCCGAGGATAGTGCCGTTGGCCGGGATATTGTCGCAGGAAAGCAGCGTCACCGGGCGGCCATGCGAGCCCATGCGCAGCTCAAGCGCTCGTGCCAGGATGCCGGGCACGCTGCGCGGGGCCTCGGGGTTGGCGAGGTCGCGGACAATGTCGGGATGGTCTAGGTCGAGCGCGCCGCTCGACGGGATGTGGCAATAGCCCTTTTCGGTCACCGTCATCGTGACCATCTCGATATCGGGCGAGGCGAGCACCTCGAGTGCGGGCGCGGCGCTGTGCTGGCTGTCGACCACACGGGCGATGCTGCCGATGACGCGGGCCTCGACCTCGTTGTTCTGACGGATGAGCCGCGTATAGAGGCCGTCCTGCCGGCCGAGCGTCGCGGCAAGCACGGGAGGCCGGATGTTGATGCCGACCAGTCCCCAGCGGTCGAAATCATCCGCCAGGAGGTCATCGGTGTATTCGGCCTGGTGGCAGCGGTGAAAGGCGCCGACGCCGATATGGGCAATGCCCGGCCGCAGCGCCGAGCGAGCGTAAGCCGGTTTGCGGACTTCAGGCGGCAGGCCGCCGAGCAGGGCGGGGCCGAGATTGGCGGAGGGTGAGATGCTCACCGGTTCGCTCCGATCACCCATTGCTCCTGGTCGATCAGCGCGCCGGTCATCGGCCCGGCCGCATCGGAGAGCAGGAAGACGGCGAGGTTCGCTACGTCGGTAACGGAGAGTAGCCGGCCGAAGGGCTGCGCGGCATTGGCCGCGTCTAGCCAGCCCGGGCCGTGGCCGAGCGTTTCGGCCTGCATGACGCGTTCGGCGGGCGTGTCGGTCCAGCCGACATTGATGCCGTTGACGCGGATGCGATCGAAGCGGTGCGCGTTGGCGGCATTCTTGGTCAGCGTCGCCAGAGCGCCCTTGGTGGCGGAATAGACGGCGAGGTCCGGCGCGCCGCAATGCGCATTGATCGACAGGATGTTGACGATGGCGCCGCCTTGTCCGCGTGTTTTCATGTCGGCGATCGCCGCCTGCATCAGGAAGAACGGCGCACGCGCATTGACGGCGAACAATGATGTCCAGTCGTCGAGGCCGGCATCGACGAAGGAGGCCCGGTCGGTCAGAGCCCCTGCATTGACCAGCCCGTCGATGCGGCCGAAGCGCTCGGTGCATGCGGCGGCGAGCAGGGCCGGAGTGTTCGAGTCGCCGAGGTCCGCTGCCAGGAAAGCGGACGGCGCCCCGATCGCCGACAGTTCCGCCGCGACCGCGTCGCCGCGCTGCCGGTTGCGGCCGGTGATCAGCAAAGCTTCGGCGCCGGACCGGGCGGCCGTCCAGGCAATCGCGCGGCCGATGCCTTGCGTCGAACCGGTGATCAACAAGACCTTGCCCTCGAGCCGAACCTCCATTCCTCCTCCCGGAACAAAGTTTCTATTTCCTCGAATATGGAACGGCAGTTCCTTGCAGTCAACTGCGCCGATCAGCCTGTCCGCCGCGCGACGACGCCCTGGACCAAAGCCATGCCGACGGCGAGCGAAGCGGCGAGCGAGCGGAAGCCTGCGAAGTCCTGTTCCACCACTTCCAGCCAGGTGTCGGAGAGTTTCACCAGCGGTGAGAAGGTGCTGTCGGTGATGGCGACGATGCGTGCTCCGCGATCATGGGCGAGGGCGACCAGGTCTGGCGTAATCGAGTTGTAAGGGCTGAAGGAAACGGCGAGCACCGCGTCGCGCTGGCTTATGCAGCCGACCTGATCGAGCGCGGTCGAGCCGACATTGTCGACCAACACGTTGCGCACGCCCTGTTGCGACAGCGTCAGCGACAGATAGGTGGTGACCGGGAAAGCGCGCTTGCTGCCGATGACATAGATCAGCTCGGCTCCCGCCAGCAGGTCGGCCATCTTGTCGAAGCTGTCGGTGTCGAAACCATTGCCGATGCGGTTGAGAGAAGCCTGCGAGGCGCCGACCATGCCGTTGAGGAAATGCAAGTCGGCGTGGGGTTCGGCTGCTGCCGGTTCCTTGTTGTCGCGCGTGCGTCCTTCCGGCCAGGAGCCTTTCAAATGGTCCTTGAACAGGCCCTGGAAGTCGGAAAAGCCGGCATAGCCGAAGATCTGCGCGAAGCGCACCAGCGTCGAGGGCTGCACGCCTGCCTGCGCCGCCACCTGGGCGATGGTGCCAAGCGCAACGTCGCTCGGATGCTGCCATAGGAAGATGGCGACCTGGCGCATCCTTTTCGGGAAATGCACGGTGCCGGAAGAGAGCACCGCGCGCAGCTCCTCATAGGTTTGTGGTTTCGTGTGGCCAAGTGCCGCCAGCGAACGGCCGCGTTTGCGGGGAACGCGCTCGCCGGGTGAGGTTCGTGCGCCGCTCATCAGATGGGCCGGATTCGAGCTGTTGTACCTGAGGCGCCCCGAACTTGCGGTGAAGATCGCCAATTGTCGACGTTTGGAGAAAGGGGAGAATTCAAAACCTGAAGCGATTGTCTTGCTTCCATCGCCTGGACAAGCCGGCAGGTAGCCATGCGACGCTTCACCATTCGAACCCTCCTCCACCGGTCTCGCATAAGGCTAGTGCGGCACGATCGTTTTACAAAACAAAATTTGGAAAGGCTGTTCGAAATTGGCGAGGCGCCTCCTATAGTCCCTGTGCTGGACGGCATCCGGGAGGACTCGAACCATGGTCGACGCAACCGCTGACGGAACCTTCCGCAGGCGCCTGACGGTCGGCATGATCGGCGGCGGTCGCAACGCCTTCATCGGCGCGGTTCATCGGTTGGCCATGCGGCTCGACGACCAGATCCTGCTGGTAGCGGGTGCGCTGTCCTCGGATGCCGAGAACGCTGCGGCATCCGCCGCTGAGATCGGCATCGCGCCGGAGCGCAGCTATGACGACTACCATGCGATGGCAAAGGCCGAAGCGGCGCGGACGGACGGCATCGAGGCGGTGGTCATCGTCACGCCCAACCATATGCATGCGCCGATCGCCACTGCTTTCCTAGAAGCCGGCATCGACGTCATCTGCGACAAGCCGCTGTCGACGACGCTTGCCGAAGCTGAGGCGTTGGTGGCGCTCACCAAGGCGAAGAAGCGCCGCTTCCTCGTCACATTGAACAACACCGGTTACGCCATGGCGCGGCAGGCGCGCGAAATGGTGGCAGCGGGCGAACTCGGCCGCATCCTGTCCGTGCACGGTGCCTACATCCAGGACTGGCTGACGCAGCCGATCGACGCGCAAGGCCAGAAGCAGGCCGAATGGCGCACCGACCCTGCGCGCGCCGGGCAATCGGCGGTGCTTGCCGACATCGGCGTGCACGCCTTCAACCTGGCGAGCTTCATCTCCGGCTTCGAGGCTGACGCCGTATCGGCGGACCTTTTCACCGCCGTGCCAGGTCGTCGCCTCGACGACAACGCGCATGTCCTGGTGCGCTGGACCGGCGGGGCGCGCGGCACCATCCTCGCCAGCCAGACTTCGCCCGGCCACTACAACGATCTCTCGGTGCGCATCTATGGCGACCGGGCCGGGCTCGAATGGTCGGGCACGCGGCCGGAGGAACTGCGCTTCGCGCCGTATGGCGAGGAGGCACGCACGCTGGTGCGCGGCGGCCACGGCTCGACGACGGAAGCCCGGCGCGCCTCGCGCATGCCGGCGGCGCATCCCGAGGGCTATATCGAGGCCTTCGCCAATTTCTACCGCGATGCCGCCGACATCATCCGCGCGCATCGAGCGGGCGCTGCGGTCGATGTTGCGCGCGCGGCGCAGGTGCCGGACGTCGTCGACGGCGCTCGTGGTGTGAAGTTCCTGGCGGCGGCAGTGGAGTCGAACGCGGCCGGAGGAGCCTGGACGCCGGCGCGGTTTGAATAGACGCCGGCTTGGTGCTTTGAATCGTTCAATCCGCTTTACAATGCGGGGCGGCGCGACCGGCCGACGTGTGGCCAATCAGCCGAGCGGCCGAGGTCGGCCTCATCGATGATGTCCCGCACCGATATGGCCTCGTGGCCCTGCACCGAGCGCACCCGAGTGCTTGGGAGGCACGTCGTTCTCATCCGGATTGGGAACGGGTTCCTCGTCCGGCAGCCTCTCCGGATCCGGTTCGCGCATCGGTTTTGGGTCGGGAAACGGCGGCGGCGTGGGGACCGGCGTTGGCGTGGGGTCGGGAGTGGGGAGAATAGCCATAAGGTGGTCCCTCGTTGCGCTGGCGGAGCAGTCCGCGAGATGCGGTTTGGGCAACCGGTATCTGCCCGACCAGAACATGATGGGTAGAGCCGCCTCATCCGACGCTTCATCGACACCTGATCACCGGCGGCTGACGCATGGCAGAACGGCCTCGACCGGGGATGGTTCCACAGCGATCCCGCCGCGCTTCGGCGGGGTCGGACACGAATGACGATCAAATGATTTCCCGTCGCCCATTTCGCCCTTGCCGGCGCCATGCAGCGCCTTAGTTCCGTTTGCGGGGCGGGTGATCATCTGCCGACATAGGAGGCGGCCTTGAAGCACCAAACCGTAGACCAACTCAATGCCGTTGCCGACGTTCATGCTGAAGCAGCGGTTCTCATCGCCAGTCGTGGCCAACGCCTCGAACGCTGGGCGCAACTTCTGGAGCAGGATCCCGGCCGGCGCCTTATGGCGCTTGCGGGCACCGAATACGCCACACCCGACGTGCGCGAAAAGATGCGTTCCACCGGATCGCCGATTACTGTCGCCTTCGAAGACCCGATCTTTCGTGCTCAGGGCCTGAAGGACGACACCTACGGCGAAGCAAAGCGCTTCTTCGAACTCAGCGACTGGCAACTGCACGAGGTCGTCTGCCATTGCCATGTCGGCGCCAATCTGCCGGCACGCTGGGCGGCGTCCCGCGTTCGCGCGGCCATCTCTCCAGGCTCGGGAATTCTTGCCTGGCTGAGATCGGTGTTCATGCACTAAGACGACTGCCGCGGTTCGAAGAACCGCGGCAAGTTCAATCCTTATCGGAGACGGAGGGGAGTTGTCCCCAGCCGTCGGTAGCTAGAGCGATTCACCGTTTGCGAGAACGTCGAACCGCTCTATCTTTTTGCTTTCGCTCATTCTGCTGTTGATGCAATTCCCCGCGCGAAGTTTGGGACTATGTCTGGAATTTGCTCTTAGGGCTGCCCGCGCCGCACCTCCACTCAGCGATCGA
Source organism: Mesorhizobium sp. M1A.F.Ca.IN.020.04.1.1 (assembly GCF_003997315.1). Lineage (NCBI taxonomy): Bacteria > Pseudomonadati > Pseudomonadota > Alphaproteobacteria > Hyphomicrobiales > Phyllobacteriaceae > Mesorhizobium > Mesorhizobium sp. M1A.F.Ca.IN.020.04.1.1. Next base: position 1,269 of record NZ_RZSN01000014.1, on the reverse strand, counting down.
TCTCTCCGAACACGATATCCAGCGATCCGATGATGGCCGCGACATCGGCGATCATGTGCCCGCGCGACAGGAAGTCCATCGCCTGAAGGTGGGCGAAAGACGGCGCACGTATCTTGCAGCGGTACGGAACATTGCTGCCGTCAGAGACAAGATAGACGCCGAATTCGCCTTTGGGCGCCTCCACCGCGGCGTAGACCTCGCCCTGCGGCACATGATGGCCTTCGGTGTAGAGCTTGAAATGGTGGATCGTCGCCTCCATGGAACGCTTCATGGTGGCGCGCGGCGGCGGCGTGATCTTCTGGTTCGGTACGGCGACCGGGCCGTGCCCGTCGGGCAAGCGCAGCTTCTCCAGACATTGCCTCATGATCCTAACCGACTGCCGCATCTCCTCCATGCGCACGAGATAGCGGTCGTAGCAGTCGCCGTGCTTGCCGACCGGAATGTCGAAATTCATTTCGGGATAGCATTCATAGGGTTGCGCCTTGCGCAAATCCCAGGCCGCGCCCGAGCCGCGCACCATCGGGCCGGAGAAACCCCATGCCCAAGCATCGTCCTGTCCGATCACGCCGACGTCGACATTGCGCTGCTTGAAGATACGGTTTTCGGTCAGGAGTTCATCGAGATTGCTCAAAGTTCCCAGGAACGGATCACAGAAATTCCAGATGTCGTCGAGCAACTCTCCCGGCAGATCCTGATGCACGCCGCCGACCCTGAAATAGTTGGCATGCATGCGCGCGCCCGACGCGCGCTCATAAAAGACCATCAGCTTCTCCCGCTCGGCGAAGCCCCAGAGCGGCGGCGTCAGCGCGCCAATATCCATCGCCTGCGTGGTGACGTTGAGCAGGTGCGACAACAGCCGGCCGATCTCGCAAAACAGGACGCGGATAAGCTGTCCGCGCCGGGGAACCGATATTTCGAGCAGCTTCTCGGCGGCGAGGCAGAAGGCATGCTCCTGGTTCATCGGCGCCACATAGTCGAGCCGGTCGAAATAGGGCAGGGCCTGCAGATAGTTCTTGTATTCGATCAGCTTCTCGGTGCCGCGGTGGAGCAGGCCGATATGCGGATCGGCGCGGTCGACGATCTCGCCGTCGAGTTCCAGCACCAGCCTGAGCACACCATGCGCCGACGGGTGCTGCGGTCCGAAGTTGAGCGTGAAGTTGCGAATTGCGGTTTCGGCCATGGCGGCCTCTTCGCGGACTCTCATTTTGTTTGGCCGCTGCAGTCGGGTCAACCGCCCGCGGCGCCGCTGATCATGTCGTGGTCTGGATG
>NZ_RZSN01000150.1:0-14640 GCF_003997315.1 Mesorhizobium sp. M1A.F.Ca.IN.020.04.1.1 | reverse complement strand
CGCGCGGGCTCGTGATCGCTGGATTTAAGCGTAAGCTCTGAAATCGTCATGTGTCGAAGCCCTCAAAGGCTCCGAACATCGTCCTTCACGCCGATCACCGAAAGGTGCCGTCGGGACATCGCTTACGGCTAAGTTTCCCTCTACGGCCGACATCAGGCGCAAAGCGGTCATGCCTGGATCCATCAGCAATAGTTCGAGCGACGGAGACATCCGACAAAACCATTGCTTTCAAGGAGATGGTGCATCCAGAAAGGGCTCAATTCAAAAACCTGCCGGGAAACCAATGCGCGATCGGGATGTATTTGGATCGGTTGGCCGGCCGTCACGTCATAGTAATTTCGGGAAACCTCTTCTGGCCATCTGAAGCTTGGTTCAAATGGCACTTGCGCATGAGGATTAAAATAAACGTGCAGCCCATCTTAGATGGCTCTCGCGATGAAATGAGGAATGCTGGATGTGCACTGAACCCTTTCCTTCTCTATCAATCTATAGCGGGTTGCCCTGACAAACCTCTCAATCCTGCTTTCAGCGACCGCCTTGCCGAAAGTCCCGACTGTGGAGAAAATGACAGCGCTGATCTCCTAATCGTTCGTGAAAATCCCCATTTCTACAGGCGCGCCGGAAGCTGTCGCAAGCGACCTTATCTTATCTTGTCTAAGCTCGGTTCCTTCAAGCACCGGGGCACCGATGCCGAAGAGGACCAGGTTGATCAGTTCATTGTTCTGCATGACGGATTGGCTACTATCGAAGGGGGCAATCGCAATGACGAACGGTCGGCCCTGCACATGGCTCAGCGAAGAATAGGGATGTTTTTTGCCATTGCTGCCTCGAACTATTTCCAACTTGTCCCTGATTTTCCCAACCAGCTTTAGCGCACCGCGATCCTTGAAATCTTGATAGCTGGAAGGCAGCCATTCTTTGTCGCCCGCAGGCTGGTCCGATATCACCGCTTCGATGTTGAATTGATAATTCCCAGGCGCCGTCACGAAGAAATCTGGCGAGGATTTGGAATAGTCCACGCTACAGCCGAAGTCAGTCAAAGCCTTGTTGAGCAGGCCCGCTGCCCAGCTTTGAATTACGGGCATCACCTTGGAATAGCTTGGGTTGGATCGAATTTCGCGAAAGCTCTTGTGGAGTTTGCTGTCTGGCAGTCTCGGCTCAAATAAGTCTAGCATTTTGAATCGTCCTAGCCCATGGCTTCTTGAAGCTGCATGTTGATCGGCCGCAGCCAGAATTCCCGTAACCCTGCAGGCGACCGCGCTCGGTCAGCCTCAACCCGTCTTTGACTTCATTCTTGGTCAGGCTCCAGCGGAAGGCCGATCACATCGATATGATGGCCTACGCGCAGTGGTGCCGCCAGCTGAACTCACACAGGGCGCTCGCATATCGACAAACGGGGAGAAGGTGGCAATAGGGAGCATGAAAAAGTTGGGGGTCTCGTCGGCTCTGCGTTAGCCTGAGCGCCATGTCCGGTGTTGCAAATTCCCAAGTGTATCAACTCAAAGTGAGCTTGCGACGAATCTCGCCGATGATATCGCGCCGGCTGCTCGTTCCGGAAGAAATGACACTCTACGCGCTGCACCGAACAATCCAGATCGCCTTCGGCTGGGAGGACTGTCATCTGCATGCTTTCAAGCTGCACGGCCGGCACTATGGTAGGACTTGGACCGGCGAACGCCACCGCGACGCGGCGGGTCGCGAGGTGACATTCGTCGATCTCCAACTGCGCGTGCGCCAGAGGATCCTCTACGAGTATGATTTCGGCGATTTGTGGGAACACGAGATCCGGGTTGAGGCCAAGCATGAGCGGGAGGGCGGCAAGGTCTATCCGGTCTGCATCGCCGGCGCGCGTGCCGGCCCGCCCCAAGATATTGGTGGCCCACCAGGCTATGCGGCGCTCCTCGATCGGTTCCGCTTCGGCGACATCGAGCGGCTACTTCGTGGGGAAGATGTAGTTCGAGGACGATGATCCGCTGCGCACCTTCGAACCCGAGCGTTTCAGCCGGCGTGAGGTGAATGCGGCTCTGAAACGCGAACTTTCGCGGCTCACCAAGGGCTGACTGCAACCGGTCAACATGCTTTCCTCTCCCCAGTTCAGGAGGGATGTGGATGGGGTTTGCGATTCAACTCATGATCGACAGCGGTGACGCGGCGGTCGAAACGCAAGAGATTGTCAGCTTCGAGCGAACAGATGGTACGCTGTCGATCGATGAGCTCGGCCTAACGCTGGAAGAAGCAAAGAAGGCTTTGGCCGCGCTCCAGGTAGCCATCACGGAAAGGCAGGCCCTCGACCTCGCCCGTCGCGAGCGGCCCTGTCCGTGTTGCCATCAGCCCACGCAACTGAAGGACAAGCGTACAATCACCGTACGCACGTGCTTCGGCAAGCTCGCGCTGCCGAGCCCACGATCGATATAGACACTGCCGATGCCAAACGGTGTCTGGCTTTGTCGCGCCTGTCGTGGCAGCTCTTCCCGAAGGAAGTGACCTTCATGTCGGATGGCGCCTGCAATCTGCGAGACCTTCAATATTACATGCGCCCCAATGCGGAGCATGTTCTCGACTATTTCCACATCACCATGCGCATTACAGTGCTCCAACAGATGGCCCGCGGCCTGCCACCACCGCTCAGCGCCGCAGCGCCTGCGGCTGTCGCGACCCTCGAAAGCGTGAGGCACTATCTGTGGCACGGCAACGTCGCCGAGCGCTTGAGCTGATTGAGGATTGCCGCCTCCAGTTCTGGATCAGGCTTTCCGATCTCCTCGACAGGAAACGCTTTTGCGCGCGGAGTCGGCTGCTCCTCGACTGGGGTGTCGTTCGTGCTCCAGCAGCCGGATCGACTCGCGAAGCCCATCAATAAGCGTTAGGCGTCCCGGAAGCGCGTTTACGTCGGCGTTGTGCCAGATTAGTTACGTGTTTAGGGTTGTGTAGAGGAGTCGCCGGGGCCAATGACAATTGCAATTATTGCACCCGAGAAGTTCGCCTTCCAGGATCTCGTGTGTGTAGAAATTGCGTATCGGTTTCGCGCAGTGAAGGACGCAACGCTCGTAGTTGAACCAAAATCCGGCGAAGACGGCACTCTAACCTGGTTCAATCCACGTAACGTTCGGCTCACAGCGGAGATACAGATCAAGGGTGCGGGAGGCGTCGCTACCCTCGAGGATCTTGCAACGTATCTCTCCCACTTTCCCGAACGAAGTGGCAAAAGCTGCCTCTTCGAACGGCTGTTGAATGATCCAGACCGGAGAGCGGTTTTCGTCCTTTCGGCGCGATGCGACGATCAGCTTCTGCCCTTTCTGAATGGAGGTAACGACGACACATATCCAATCCGAGCGGTGTCGGGACAGATTGCTCAGCTCTTCTTCAAAAAATTCCTTGCGACCCACCTGATCTCCTCCGGAGCCAAGGTCTCAAAGCTAGCCAAAGGAAGACGGCGACGATCGCCTCGCTCAAAAATCTTCCGGATTCGAAGATCGCTTCAGTTCTCTCGTTCTCTCCAGGATCTTTGTCATCGAGCAGGAAACCGACGCTTCGGTGGAAGTCAGGCTGCAGGCCGCTTTGCGTGCGCAGAGGATTGATTCACAATCCCTCCGCGGGGCTATTGCCCACCTTACCGATATCGTTTCGCATGCAAAGCGAACCCAGTCTGATATCATTGCACCGATCATGGAGCGCATTCGGCGACTAGCCCTGATACAGTCGCGGCACCGGGCTATCTTCTTCGGGGCAGCGAAGGCAATCTCATCGATGTGTTGAATTCGCAGTTGGTCCTTCTTCTCAGCGGCCAACCTCGAACAGGCAAAACTTGGATCGCTCGAGAAATTGCAAGCGCGCTTCAGATGGCCGGCTTCGAGGTGCGAGTCGGCCAGCACGTCGATGAGGCAGAGCGCTTTTTGACCGAGGCCGCCGGGGGTGAACGGCTCTACCTCCTCGATGACCCTTTGGGGTCACGCGAACCGCTCCCCGGTGCGAGTGCGTCGCTGGCAACACTCCGTGGCTTAATAGGGCGCATTCCACGGAATCGACGCCTCATCGTCGCACAGTCCGAACCCGTCTTGCTGCAGGCCACTCACCAACCCAGCATCGAAAACTGTTCCCTAGGCACTCACGGGTGGGTGGTTGTTGGGGGTCTCACACACGACCTCGCTCTTGCCGTCTGGTCAAGAGCTTCGGAGGTGCACAGCGTACCGAATGACCTCCGGCGACGCCTCGAAGCTCTGATCATGGATGGAGAGGAATTGCGAGACGTTGGCGCCATTACATATCTTGCCCAGACTCATGCGCAGTTGCCTCCCAATGCTTCTGACGCCGAGATTATTCGCCAGGCACGCAGTGACGCATTCGACTTCGTTGTCCAACTCGCTGAGAAGGGCCCGGCATATGAGAGTTTGTTGCGGGCCGTCGCCTTGGCAACGACAAATTCCACCGGTGCCTCTGATACGGAACTTTCGTTCATCATCAATGGCGGCGATGAGGAGCCCGGGCTGGTGCCAGAATTGGGAGTCTGGAGTTTTTCTGGAGATACGCCTCCGCTTCCCCAATATGGCGTGGAGCCTTCATTTACAGAAGATCAGATGGCAGCACTCAATGCCTTGCAGCGTCGGCGTGTCGTAGATGAGGTCGGCGATTTAACCTTGTTTTCTCATCCCTACCTTCGCGCTGGCGCGCAGGCGCTCCTCAGAGGGGACACTCGTCACATGCGCGAGCAGGTGAAAGCTCAAACGACTCGCGGTATCGCATGTCTTTCCGATCGCGTCGAGCTTGCTTCATCACCACCTCCCAGCTTGAGCCGTCATGGCCCTCGCCATACGCACGCATTTTGAACATGTCCTTAGGGCCCTTAGCACTCCAAGCGCAACGGAAGACGACGAACACCTTATTTTGAAGATAGCTTTGCCCGGCTTCATCCGCTTGGGCCGCCAGCACGAACACCTATGCGGGGGATAACTGGTATGTTCCTTTTTTGTTCTTTTCGAGGTGGCCGCGTTCCTGTATACATTGCAACATCTTTTGTTCCCGACGGAGTGTCCGATGACTGTGCAGCCCAGGACTCTCAATGAGCCGACAATCAGCTGCCCGAGCTGCAAGACGGACATTAAGCTCAACGAGTCGCTCGCGGCACCGCTGATTGCGGCCACGCGCGAGGAATACGAACGGCGCCTTGCGCAGAGCAATGCCGTCATGGCGGCGCGGGAAGAGGAGCTTCAGCGCAAACAGGACGCGATCGACGCCGCCCGGGAGGACATCGACGGCCAGGTCTCTGAAAAACTCAAGCTTGAGCGTGCCGGGATAGCAGCCGAAGAGGCCCGTAAGGCGAAGCTGCTGGTCTCGACCGACCTTGAAGACAAGGACAGGAAGCTGGGCGAGTTGGAGGCGACGCTGATGGCGCGGGACGAGAAGCTCGCCGCGGCGCAGCTGCAACAGGCCGAATTTATGAAGCAGCAGCGGGCCCTCGACGATGAAAAGCGGGAAATGGCGCTGACCATCGAAAAGAGAATCCAGGAAGGGTTGGACGCCGTCCGCGTCAAGGCCAGGACCGAAGCCGAAGACGGCCTCAAGATGAAGGTGGCCGAGAAAGAGGAACAGATCGCCGGCATGCAGCGCCAGATCGAGGAGCTGAAGCGCCGCGCCGAGCAAGGATCTCAGCAGCTTCAGGGCGAGGTCCTTGAGCTCGAGTTGGAGTCGCTGATCGCTAGCCGCTTCCCGATGGACATCATCGAACCCGTCGCCAAAGGTGAGTTCGGTGGTGACGTGCTGCAGCGCGTGGTGGGACCGGCCGGCCAGCCCTGCGGAGCGATCCTGTGGGAATCAAAACGCACTAGGAACTGGAGCCCGGGCTGGCTCGGAAAGCTCCGGGCGGACCAGCGTGCGGCCAAGGCTGACATTGCGTTGATGATCTCCGAGGCGCTGCCTGCGGGGGTCGAAACGTTCGATCTGGTGGATGGCGTCTACATCGCCCATCCCAAATGCGCGATTCCGATCGCGATCATGCTCCGGCAGTCCCTCATCGAGCTCGCCAACTCCCGCCTCGCCCAGGACGGCCAGGCCACCAAGATGGAGCAGGTCTACGGCTATCTGACTGGCCCTAGGTTTCGCCACCGGGTCGAAGCGATCGTCGAGAAATTCTCCGATATGCAGGACGACCTTGCCAGGGAACGGAAAGCCACAATCCGCCTGTGGGCCAAGCGGGAGGCTCAGATCCAGGGTGTCATCGAGTCGACCGTCGGAATGTACGGCGATCTGCAGGGCATCGCCGGCAAGGTGATGCAGGAGATCGCGGGCTTGGATGTGTTGGCCATAGAAGCATCCGCGTCCATCCCCGATTGAGAAAGGCGAATCTAAACTGGATATCGGGTTTGGGAACGAGGGCAAGCTGCCCTTTGTTACGGATGATCCGTCAAAGGCGGAACGCAACGCCAAGAAGCCGCCGCGCTGAACCCCCTCGCCCGGCCGGGTCATCAGATTGCTATGCAGCCTCCGGTTTTTGAGCCAAGCTGTGCGGGCAATGAAAGCCTGCCCGTGACAGACCGCGAAATCCACCTCTACCTCGATGACAGCGGCAGCCGAGAGCCGGACCGAGAGCCAAAAGAGAAGCGCCGCGACGAGATGGATTATTTCGCCCTCGGCGGGATCCTCATCAACGAGGAAGATGTCGATGAGCTCTACAGTCGCCACAAGGCCTTTTGCCAGCAACACGGCATAACGTACCCCCTACACTCCTGGGCGATCAGGGGCGGGCGCGGCGACTTCGGCTGGCTGAAGAAGCCTGAGGCTGCCTACGAGTTCCTGGGTGACCTGGAACGGATGCTGCTCTCCCTGCCCGTCATTGGGATTGCCGCAGTCATCGACCGCCCGGGCTATGTGGCCCGCTACCGCGACCGGTATCAGGATCAACTTTGGTTCATGTGCAAGACCGCCTACTGCATCCTGATCGAGCGCGCCGCTAAATACGCCCGCAGCCAGGACTGCAAGCTGCGCGTGTTCTTCGAACGTGCCGGCAAGGCGGAGGACCGTGATCTGGTGGCCTATATGCGCATCCTGAAGACGCAGGGCATGCCGTTCGACGGCGCCAACTCGGCCGGCTACGGGTCGTTGACCGCAGAAGAGTTCAAGGACATCGTGCGCGGTGAGCCCCGCGGCAGGACCAAAGCCACACCGATGCTGCAGATCGCCGATCTCTACCTCTATCCGATGGCCAAGGGCGGATATGACCCGTCCTACCGGCCCTATAGGGCCCTGATGGGTCACAAGCGTCTCATCGACGCGCACCTGCCGCCCGAGGAGCTGGCGTCCCGTGGCATCAAATACAGCTGCTTTGACAGGATAAAAAACAAAGACCCGGACTAGCCGGGCCTTCGTTTTGAAAAGTTCGGCTGGCGCCTGGCGCCAACCCCGGAGCGATGCTCACGACGGAACTATGGGTGTCGACAACCCGATTGTCAATACCCCGGGTGAACCTTGGGTCAGGGGGACCTATCTTATCGCTTGCATATAGCACGGTTCATCTGATCGACACTTCATATTATCAAGTCTTCTTCTTCGGGTGTAGCGCGGGTCCCCGGCCCCTGAATCAAGAGACGTAGGCCGGACGAACCGTGAAACACCCTCCCCCTGAATGCAGAACCGTCCCCAATGCCCTTGCGTCATCACGGGAAACCACCATATCTGGATGCAGTTCACCACAGGGAGCCTCATATGGCCCAGCCAGAAACCGCCAAAGCAGACGTCGACAAGCTACGCACCAACGAGAAGAAGTGGACCAAGGCACTCATGGCCACCGGCTGGAGCGCTTTCCCCAACATCATCATCGAGAAGCAGCAGGCTCTCGGCCTCGATGCGCTCGACATGAACATCATCATCCACTTGGTCCAGTACTGGTGGCTGCCCGACAACCTGCCCCACCCCTCGGTCGAGACGATCGCCAAGGCAATCGGGGTGACGCCCCGCACCATTCAGAAACGCATTGCCGCGCTCGAGGCCCTTAAACTTCTTGGCCGGGAGGAACGGCGCAACACGCCCAATGGCAGCATGACGAACCGCTATCATTTCGATGGCCTGATCGAGGCCGCCAGGCCGTTTGCCTTGGAAAAGGCCGCCGAGATCAAGAAGGCGGCCGAGGAGAGATCGAACCGGTTGAAGCGTAAGAAGCCGCAGCTGGTCGTGGACAACGATGCATAGGCAGATCGTGGCGTAGCTCAGAGGATAGAGCGCCTCGCTTTCGACCGGGGTGGTGCGTGACACCGCTATCTAGGGGCGAGGAGGTCGCAGGTTCAAGTCCTGCCGTCACGCCATTGTCCTCGATATGGATCCCTCGGCTCCGGAAACTCGAAAGATTTCCGGCACCGGACCCATAATCTACCGTGGTTTTTCAATTGGCCTCCCTTTGATATTTGTTCTGCGTATGTTCATATCAAGGGACCAACACGAGGACTCAATATGGGCATGCGATACAATGGCCGGCCGTTTGATTCGGGGGATTTTGCAAAGGATTTTGAAGCTGCGGCTGTCGAGAGCATCAAGGAACAGCTGTGGGAGAGGTTCAGTGCCATTCGCCATCCTGATACAGGCGAATTTCCCACTGTCCTGGTCCTTGGAGAAGCCCTTGACGATTTGCGGCTCAGTATTGAGGGCTCGCCGCAGCTTCTCGCGCTGGTGAAGGACAAGATGAGCGACAATGAGCAGGCGTCGACTGTGTTCCTGCCCCTGCAACAGGGCTCCCCGAAAGCCTTTCTCAGCTACTCGTTCGACGATCGCGAGCTAGCAGAGACGGTCGCGCGCGCCCTGATGGCGGATGGAATCGATACCTGGTGGGCGGAATGGGAGATCCGTTCCGGAGATTCCTTGCGCCGCAAAATCGACGAGGGACTGGGCAACTGCACGCATTTCATCGTGCTGCTGACTCCGAGCGCCATGCAGAAGCCGTGGGTCCAGCAGGAGATGGATGCCGGCCTGGTCCGCCGCATCTCTGGGCAGGCGCGCTTCATAGCCCTTCGCTACGGTGTCGCGGCACGGGAATTGCCGCCGCTTCTGTCGGGCATGCTCTCGCCAGAACTTGATGCCGCGCGCCTAGACGAAGGCGTGCGCAATCTGGTGAACGACATCCATGGCGTGACGCGTAAGCCGCAGCTCGGCGCAGCGCCCATTGCGGCTGTGCAGCCGGCGACGGGTTACTCCAAGGTCGCAACGGCAATTGCCAAGATCTTTGTTGAGGAGACGTCGGATGCAATGTTCTCGCACCCTCAGAAAGGGGTAGATGAGCTGGCGGCCACCATTGAAGCGTCAGAGGAGGACATCGAGGACGCTCTGCACGAGCTGCGCGATCTGGTTTCCGTCAGCTTCGGCCGCGTCTTGCCCAAGGAGGACCTGTTTGCCACATTCGACAAATATTTCATGGATTGGTCGCCCGAAGATGACGCGCTGCGTATCGCTGCCGACCTGATCAACGACCCGTCGATGCCCCACGATACAGGCCAGGTCGCCGAGCGGTACGGCTGGGAGCCGAGGCGCATAAACCCCGCTCTGGCCTATCTGATGGCCCGCAAGCTGATCGTCGACTACAAGGTACTCGCCAGCCAGTACAATTCGATCAGGGTGGTGAAAACGGACGCCACGCGGCGCTTCGTGAAGAGCCGAAGCTGAGGATCCCAATCCGCAGGGTCATGCCCGACAAGGTGCAGTGACCGGGGAGCCCGACCACAGGACCATGGAGCAGTCACCCTTGTTTTTTGGCAAATGGGGAGACGTCCCCATCGATGGCGATGTGAGGCCATTTAGCATCTTCAATCCGGTCCGCAGCGGGGCGGGACGGAAGAACCGAAAACACCACTTCATCTCGGTCACCTATATGGAAGGCTTCGCCGATGACCGCGGCCGTGTCCAAGTCTATCGGGCCGAGGCGCCAGAGGCACCGCTGCCGAAGCAGCCGAGGGCAACTGGGTACGAGAACTACTATTACTCTCAGAAACTCCCCGGTGGCGGTCAAGAAAACCACAGATTCGAAGACCTCTGGAATCCGATCGAGACCGTTTGGCCGGAGACCGTCCGTGCGCTTCAGGCTCGTCGTCTTTCACCGGCTTTATCCTTCAATGTCCAAGGCATGCAAACGATCATGCGGACGCGCGTTCCGGCGACCCGAGATCGCATCGCGCTTATGCTGGAGGCTAAGCTGCGAAGCGAATGCAAGGTGTTCGAGGAAATCGGCAAACTGCCGCCAGAATTGGAACGCTACGCCGGTCAGTTCGACACCGTGCCGGTCGGCGTCAATCCGCATGAAACACTGCTCGCGATGGAGGACGAATTCAAGACGTTCGGCGATCTCTGCTTTCGGCTTGGCTTCGAGGTTCTCCACAACAAGACCGACATCCCATTCCTGACTTCCGACAATCCGGTGTGTACATATGACCCGCGCGAACCGCTGCTCGCACGCACCCCCTATGATCACTCCGGTGACATCGAGCTGATCTTTCCCCTGACCGCCCGCATGCTGGTGCGCGGTTCAAGCAAGCGTCAGCCGTTTGGCGTCCTGACACGGCACCGCGACGTCACGGATAAGCACAAAGTTCGCCGGTTCAATCGAACAATCGCTCAATTCGCGTACCGGATGACGGTCGGCCAGGACCGGTCGAGCGATGCGCTGATTTGTGCCCATGCGCGTCTCGTACCGACGATCAGCACCGAGGTCCGCCGACACAACAATGAAATCCAGATCGTCTGGCGGCATATCTTCGGGCCGAAACCGGATCTTTCTCAGTATATTGACACCTCGGAAAAGGCCTCCCGCCTTGAAGCAAAAATGGCCTTGGCCGCATCGAGCCCCGTGTCCGACGGCTGCTAGCAGCGACGTCGGCACTACGGCGCGCCAAGCACCTCCGGCAGCAGTATTCCCCCAACCAAGCCGCAGCTGTTGCTTCGACGTTCCGTCCCAGACTAACCCGCTGAAAGAAGGGGATAAATTGAAATTCCGCAGCTTGGCCAGGTGAGGCGTGCTAGTTCTCTCCTCCAAAGGAGACATCATGCCCGACGTGACGCGGGAACGCGTGAGAGATGAACTTCTCCGCATGGAAGAAGATTGTATTCATTCCGGCAAAGCGCACTTCAACGCTTCAGCGCGCTGGGCGGTGTGGAACTATGTCTTCGGCATTCCCTCGGTGATCCTCAGCACCGCAGCGGGCGCTGCTTTTTTCAAGGACTATCCTGTCGCCGCGGGTTCTATGGCGCTTTGCGTTGCCGTCCTCACGTCGCTGATGACGTTCCTGAAACCCGGTGAGAAGTCGGCTGACCACAAGAGTTCGGGCGACCAGTACCTGGCGCTACGCAACAATTCCCGCGTTTTCCGCGAGGTCGAACTCGACAACACGCCCGATGCCGAAACCGTGCTGACCGCCCTGAAAGGCTTCACCACGCGGCGCGATGAACTGAACCAGGCAAGCCCTGCTTTTTCAGACCGCGATTTTAAGAGGGCCCGCGACGGCATTAACGCCGGCGAACCCAAGCACGCGGTCGACAAAGGTTCCCACCAATGACAGTCAATAGCTACCTCGTATCCCGTGCAAGCGACGCGGTGCTCTCGGCCGACGAGAAGGCCTCGATCGCGACCTCGGTCACGACCTTGAGCTCCCGGCTGGCCAGTTATTTCACGGTCGCCGGTGATGGCCTAACGTCGCATTTCCGGTTCGGCTCGCACACCCGTGGCACGATCCTTCCCCGCAAGATGGATGCGCACTCGGACGTTGACTACATGATCGTTTTTGAAAAAGGCGGACTGAACCCACAGACCTACCTCACCCGACTGCGTAAGTTCGCCGAGCAGAAATACGCCAACTCCGAACTCTACCAATCGAGCCCCACGGTGGTGCTGGAGCTCAACCATATCAAGTTCGACCTAGTGCCCGCCTTGCTCTCGTGGGGCACGACGTATCAGATCCCCAAGGGTCCCGATGAGTGGCAAAGCACGAACCCGAACGATTTCAACAGCACGCTCGAGACTGTCAACGGCAACAATTCCTATTTGATCAAGCCAACCGTGCGCCTCGTCAAATTCTGGAACGCAGAAGCCGGCTATGTCTACGATTCGTACGGCCTCGAAAAATGGATCGTCGGCCTGGGCTTTTATGGCTGCTACACCCAGAAGGACTACTTCTTCAAAGTGTTCGACAACCTGTCGGCGAACGAAGTGGCCCAATGGCGCAACGACAAGATCACGCGCGCCAAGGACATCATCGCCAGGGTCCGCAAGTACGAAGCCGATGACATGCCGAATTCGGCTGAGATCGAGGTCAAGAAGCTTATCCCGGCGTAGCGAGCAACTCTTGTGATAGCACTTCCGCCCCGGCCAACACGGCTGAGCCTGCCGTCCCTGTAAACGCGATCATGCGCATCACTGATCGCAGGTCGGTCAAATGTCGTGTCCCCTCCCCGTCGTTGGAATGGGCAGCTCGAGCGCAGCCAAGTCAGCCTTTCCAGCGTGCCCGACGCCTTTGAAATTGGGCAGGCGCCGACGCTCCAAACCTCCTATCAGTCGCCTCGACCTAACCTAGGACAACCTGTTGAGGCTCCGCGACTAGCTTGGCGCTTCGGGCGGCAACCGAAGCGATTGGCGGGTTAATGCCGGGGACTTTGTCCGAAAGATGTAGTCCTATTTCGTACGAGATCACGGTTGAGAGGTCAGAAATATGCTACGAATTTCGGACAAAACTCACTCGCAAAGCGGCACGGCTATTTGTCGAGTTCGACTCCGACGTAATCTTGGTCGACAACAAAGTCAGGGATGATGTCACCAGCCAGTAATTTCTCCTTCGACAGCAACCCGGCATCCTCGAGCGCCTCGTCTCCGGCAAATCGCGCAGCGTATCAAGCCCGAACTCCAGCAGGAATTCTTTGGTCGTGACATAAGTGTGGGCGCGCCCGGCGTCGGGCTACGCGGGCCGGAAGCGATCAGACCGGCACCGCGCAGATGACCAATAAAATCGCGACTGATCTCCTTGCCGAAGAAGGAAGAAAGCTCGGCGCGGGTGATCGGCTGGAAATAGGCGATGCACATCAGCACCAGCACCTCCGACTGCGTGAGATCGCCCGCACCCCCACCGCCGCCAACGGCTGTGTCAAATGCACTGCGGATCGCATCGGCATAGGCAGGCCGGGTCAGGTGCTTCCAGCCACCAGCGACGGCAACGAGGTCATAGGGTCGACCGCGCAGTTCTTCGCGGATGTCGTCGATGAGAAGATCAATGCTGCAGCTTTTGCCGACGACGCGAGCCAGCGTCTCGCGGCCGACTGGTTCACCGGCAGCAAAGATCGTGGCCTCGACACGGTTCATCCATTCGCGCCAACGCGCCTCCGGCGGCAGGTGATCCAGCTCCCGGTCAAACAGCTGGTCAGCTGATCGACGGTCATCTGACCGGCTCCCCCCTCGCCTGCGCGCCGCTTGCACCATTATCGTCAGAGCCCGTAGATGCGGAAGGTCGGGCGGCCGGATAGCTCTCGGACGGCGCCTAGCTCGACCAGACGGTCGAACAGGCGGCGCAGCCCACGGCCACTCCTACCGGCGATCTTTTCCGAGGCAACGATCGCATCGTCGGACAGCAGCTTGTCGACAACAAGATCCGCCGCCTTGGCCCTGAGTTTCGGCGCAACAGCAAGCAGCCGGTCCGAGCGGCGCTCGAGCTCGGCGGAAAGATCGATGGCGCGTAGCGCAGCCCGCGCCTGCGCGGCAAGCAGACTTTTGGCACGCTCAGGATCGGTCTCAATGCCTGTCGCCACCGAGTTGGCTGCTGATCTACGCGGGCGGACGCTTGTGCCCAGGGCCGCTTCGGCGCCGAGCAACGGCACCGCGTGTGCCCAACCCAGCCGTTGCGCCAGCAGGGCGTCGGCGAGCCAGGCTCCAAGGGCGCGCGCAAAGCCGTGGCGTTCGGCGATCGCGACGGCGCCGGTTATCATTCCCACCGTCCCGTCAGTGGCGGCTAGCTGCCGAAGTTCGTCCGTCAGGTCGCTTACGCCCTCGTCATAACGCGCGAGACCGAGGCCATCCAGCACCGCGCCGATGCTCGCCTCGGTCAGCAGTTTCTCCGCCTCAAGTAATGAAGCTAGGGTTGGGCTTAGCTCTGTGTCGACTGGCCCAAACAGCTTCTGTACATGACGACGATTGTCTTCGGTTCCGATCAACTCCCGAACGGCGTCTGCAAGGGACTTATGCCCAGCTATGTCGCGCTTTATCATGTCGGCCGAGGTTCCCCGCCTTTTGCGTAACCCGCAGATCAGGGATGGTTGCATTAGGGGAACAAATGCAGGTCCACGTCGGTTAAAGACTTGCAGCGGTCGATCCGTCTCGGTGCAGCCACTGTCGAGGTCCGTGGCCAATTCCTCTCGGTGGCGAACCTCCAACGATAGTTACAGCGGGACTAAAAAGTAGGCCCAATCTCGCGCTCCAGGGCGACGCGGGCCTTCCGTAACGAGACGAGCAGCCGCTCCAGTAGGCCTTCATCCAATTCGGATGCTAGGCCCGAAACGCCCGGTCGTGCGTAAGCGATGTCCCGACGGCACCTTTCGGTGATCGGCGTGAAGGACGATGTTCGGAGCCTTTGAGGGCTTCGACACATGACGATTTCAGAGCTTACGCTTAAATCCAGCGATCACGAGCCCGCGCGC
>NZ_RZSN01000149.1:0-14705 GCF_003997315.1 Mesorhizobium sp. M1A.F.Ca.IN.020.04.1.1 | reverse complement strand
GACGCAGGCATTCCCTCACCGCTCTCCGACTCGGCGCGTTTCTTGATCAGGGCAATGACGTCCGTTGCGAATTGATCGGCCATTCTGTTTCCTGTCTTTCTTTCCCGCGTTTCGACCCGGACCCGCGACTCAGTTCCTGAGGCGCGCCGCGTCGCGAAAGCCATCACGCTTGGGCAACTGACAAAGCCCAATGCTCATAAAGCCGGATCAGGTCCGGCCGGTGTGTGGCGTAGGTGCAGTATGACGATGTGAGCCGCTACACCGTGCGCGTCTCCCAGTCTGTCCATAGGCTCGGAAGAAGTCGGACAGTTGACATGGCCGGTCAGTTGCAACTCCCTTTCCCAGCACTCCACTGCCCGGTAGAGCGCATGAAAGTTCTCCTTTCGGGCAGTTCTTAAGACGCTCGCCACGCCATGAGGCAGTGGGGCATCGGTGTGCGTCAGGTGCTTCTGCCCATGCAGGATTCCACAACATTGATGAAATCGTTTGTTTCGATGAAAGGCATCCACACTTTGGATAGTTGACCACGCGTTTCAAAGATCGTGAACTACATCTCGTCGTTGTGCTCGACGCACTTCCGACAAGTAACCTCATGGGCGTGGCATGCAAGATTTAACCGAGCCCAGCCGGTCATGAGTGCGGCCGGCGCTCGGCTGCTCGATTATTTGCGCGATGAGCTCGCGACCATGTCCGCGGAGGTATTCAAACTTAACGCTGCGTCCGGGAGCTCTTGCCCTCCAGTTCGCGACGCTCTCCTGCCCATCCAGTGCTCGTTTATTTCGTCGGATAGTTTGACCCGGCTCTACCGAATCGCCGCTTCAGGATCATTCTTTCCGATTTCGTCACGCTCGTATTTCTGCCGCGTCCTACACCGATTGGGCGCGAACAAACTGAGCGCCTTGGAACCCGAACCCGTGCGTCGTGACCGGGAGCATCCGGGGCGAACTCGTGCGCTCGGGGGCATCGCATCACCGGACGGCGACAGGCACGGTCGACCGGCATCTCGGCATCGGCTGGGAATTCGTCCATGGTCTGCATTGACGACGCTTCCTGAGGCCACGTAGCCCTTATGCCAAGCTGGGCGCCCGGGTCGAGCGCGTGATGACGACAATTGCTTCGCTACAGGTCAAACGCTTTCCGGGCCACCTGCAAAGTCTTCACCCGGCCGTACAGCGCCCAAGACCACTGATGTGATCGACAAGAGCCTTTTTGATAAATCTGCGCTATTCTCCTGTCGCGCACGGACGACCGCGTGGCGAAGAGCAGGGTCCGAGATGAGAGCCCTGCCGCGCAGCTTCTATCGTCGCGCCTCGTTTGCGGCATCCGTGCCTACCCTCTTCGGACCTCGTGGGTTCCAACCGGCGGCGAGGCGTGCATAGGCGCCCTCGGCCTGCTCCACCCAGCGGCGCTCTTCTTCCCGGTGGCTCTTTATGTTGTAGGCGTGCGCGGCTCGCTTTTGGCCGCGCACAGCCTTGCTCCCGGCCTTGAGTTCCACATCGCGCAAGCTTCTTGGCATGCAGGGAGGGTCGAGCCCACGCGTAACTCTCGCCCTTCATCAACAGATGCCAGATCACGACAGAGAGTTTGCGTGCGGTTGCCACGGCCGCGACATGCTGTCCGCGCCGGGCTCGCACGCCGCAGGGAGAAGGCTCGCAACGGTCCGGGAGCACGAGCGGCCGCCCAGACCGCCTCGACGAGCATGCCGCGCGCATGACCACGGCCCTGCTTGGTGATCCGCCCATGGTAGGCCGGACCTGGCCGGACTGTCGGACGCTTGGGTTCAACCCGAGATAGGTCGAGCTTCTGCGGATCGTCGAAGCGCGACACGTCGCCGATCGCCGCCTTCATCGCCAGCGCGACGGTGATGTCGACGCCGGGAATGGTCATCAGCCGCTTCACGCCTTCATCCTCGAGAGCCGAGCGGGCAAGATCGCGTTCGATGACCTGGAGGTCTTCGCCCAATCGGTCGAACTCGCGCAGATGCCGATCGATCGCGAGGCGCTCGTCCTGCGGTACGACCTGCGCGATTAACCAGGTCCGACCCTTGGCGCCGCACAGGTCGGCATGCGGGCAGGACGGGATCAGGTGGCTATGAAGGATCGACTGGATGACGGTCTTCAATCGAGATCTCTGTCGGACAATCTGATTGCGCCGTGTCACCTGTCGACGCAGAGCCTGCGTCGGCTCGTCCGCAATCCAGACTTCTGGCAAGAAGCCGCTGGCATAGAGCTGCGCAAGAACGTCGGCGTCGATCGTCGTTTTGATCTTGGCATAGGCAATGACACGCACCTGTTTCGGGTTGCCGATCCCCACCTTCTTCACATGCGGCGCAACCACAGCTGTAGCGGACGTCGCGTTGCCGGTGGCCTCGATCACCCCGACATCGTTCGGCGACAGCTTCGCGGCGAACGCCGCCAGCAGATCGCGCCGCATGTCGACGCGGCCGAGTCGCCTGAGCCTGCCATCCTCCCATGCCACTGCTTCGGCGAAGGCGCGGTGAATATCCAGTCCGATGATGCGCATGCCCGTTCCTCCTTCTTGGCTCGGTCAAAGACGGGAGCTGGCGGGTAACACGACATCTACTGATCCGCGCTCGCAGCGCCTCCGGGAAAGTCGCGAGGGGCGGCCATGTAACGAGCTCGGGCTCTCAGCCCACGGTCTATTGACGGCCTGCCTGCACCTTCGTGCTCCCGGTGCCCCACGTCCCGGATGGGCTCACCATAAGGGCGTTCCAAAACAAGAACGGCAGGACGAAAAGGCACTACAGATCACCACCGGATAACAGCAAGGCCAAGCGCTTCGTTCAGACAGGCTTGCGCCAATGGGCTTAGGCCGAGCCTACAACAGCTCTCAAAAACGCTGCCGAACTGCTGCATTGGCTTCGCCGATACAACATAGGCCTCACGGCAGCTTAGGATCAAACCGCCCATCAGTCGCCTCGGACTGGAAGGGTGCACCCTATTGTTCCACGCCTAGCTAGGTCGGGGCCGCCGAAGACGCTGGTTGATAGCCCGGCGCCATCGGCCCGGCATTTCAAACCGCCAATCTCTGACCTGCACAGTACGTACGATTGCTCGCTTCGGCAGATCACGCGGCTCATATGTCGGACCTTAACGTCATCCATCATAAACTTTTTGCGACAAAAGATTGCAAGAATGCTAAATTGTTAAAGTCGTTTGTTTCGGTTAAAGGCATCCATCCCATGGATGGCTGATGACATGCGTTTCAAAGGACTTGATCTAAATCTCCTCGTTGTGCTCGACGCACTCCTGACGGAGCGTAATCTCTCGGCGGCGGCACGCAGGATCAACCTGAGTCAGCCCGCCATGAGTGCGGCCGTCGCCCGACTGCGCGATTATTTCCGCGATGAACTGTTTACGATAAGAGGTCGCGAACGATTTCTAACCCCGCGTGCGGCAGCATTTGCCCCCGCAGTTCGCGACGCTCTCCAGCACATCCAGTGCTCGATTATTTCTTCGGATCCGTTTGACCCAGCTCGAGCCGATCGCCTCTTCAGGATCATTCTTTCCGATTTCGTCACGCTCGTGTTTTTCGAAAAGCTTGTGGAGCGTATTGCACGGGAAGCCCCCGCCGTCAGCTTCGAACTGCTGCCTGTCGACGATAGCCCCGATGAGCTTCTCCGGCGCGGTGACGTCGATTTTCTAATTCTACCGGATATGTTCACGTCGAGTGTGCATTCAAGCGTTCCGCTGTTTGACGAGAAGCTCGTGTGCGTAGGCTGTCCCACAAACAAGCAGCTGCCACAGCAGCTTACATTCGAGAGATACATGTCGATGAGGCACGTCGCGGTCAGGTTCGGGCGTACGATGAAGCCGTCTATCGAGGAATGGTTTTTGCTTGAGCATGGCCTTAAGAGACGTGTCGAGGTCGCGGTGCAGGGCTTCAGCATGATTCCACCTATGGTGTCCGGCACAGCTCGTATAGCGACCATGCCCTTGCGGCTGGTCAGGCATTTCGAAAACACGTTCCCCCTGCGGGTTATCGAACTTCCGCTGCCATTTCCCACATTCACCGAGACCCTCCAATGGCCGGCCCTCCACAATAGCGATCCGGCAAGCATCTGGATGCGGGAGATAATGATGCAAGAGGCATCTCGGATGGCTGTCCCGCTGTGAACCCACGGAAAATTCAGGCGCACCTATAGTCACTACTCCTGTCACCATCTACTCTGACGACAATAGCCCTCGCCGGATAAAGTCGATGCTGGCGGCAAGTGCGCCTGCGAGATCGTCCAGAGAATGGACTTCCTCGACCAGCTCGAACGAGAAAGGTCCCGCGTAGCCGCCATCCAGCAGCGCCTGAATCTGGCTGCCATTGTCGGAACCTGCAAGAAAGCGATCGGGGTAAATCCAGAAGGTCGGGTCGTTTACGCTTGAAATGTGCACCAGGCCGGTAAGCTCGCAGAACAGGCATGTCTCCCCGGCCAGGGTGTGGTGGAACGTGTCGTGCACGAGGCGAAAGACGGACTGGCCATCAACCGCGGCAACGGCCTCGGCCGCTTCCTTCTTTGATCGAAGCGAGCAGGTTCGGAAACCCAGCGGCTCGATAAGACCGATCAGACCCCGCGACTGGAGGATTGGCTTGATCTCGTTTAGAGCGAAACGAAGATTGTCCTGGCGCTCGCTATTGGTGGGCCACGAGCTGCGGTTGGCCGGCACCAACACGAGCGTCTCCGCCCCGCACGCCGTCGCATAATCGGCGAGGTTGCTTGCCTCGGCCTGACGCGTTGGAGTCCAGTCGTTGAACCGCTGCAAGGCGTTGACAGAGATGATCGTGACGCCCGCTTCGGTAGCGGCAAACCGGACGTCCGCAGCCGGAATGCCGCGTGCGACAGGATTGCTGAAATGAGGGTAACGGATTTGGACGTCGGTCAGGCCTTGGTCACGGGCAAGCGCGAAAAGCGCACTGACGTCAAGGCGGGGCGCCGCCATGTGATCGAGTGCAAAGCGGGGCGATACCTGGCGCATTGCTTGACTTTCCTTCCATGAAGCGCGGCTGCCATTTCGGCATCCGGCTTCTTTCAAGACGGAACCACGCCGGTTCACAGATCGGACAGAGACGGCCGAGTCAATCGAGCTTTCCTTTCATTGGTGAAAGGAAAATGGGCGCTCATGATAGAAATCCATCAGCTCAAATATTTTCCGGAAGATAAATGTCGAACGGCAGAAATGTCTGCCCCGGGCTCTCCGCGACGCCGGCTTTGATGGCCCGCTCCATTGCCATTATCAGCTCCTGGCAAAGTCGGCGCATTGGCGTGCCGACCGCCATCGTCAAGATGTCATCCGCAAGCGCCCCACGTGACTGCGGCGTCATTTCACTCACGATCGCGACGAGATCCTGACCGCTCCCCTCTTCTCGGAGCGCGGAAATTGCCCCCTCTATCCCCCCGCCGGCCATATAGAAGCCGACGAGCTCTGGTTCCCGCTGCATAAGATCCAGCAATTTTTCGTAAGTGAGCTGCCGTTCATCAAGGTTCACGAGCGCATCAAGCACCTCGAATTTTGGCGCGTTCTCACGAAAATACGCACGAAAGGCCGTTTCCCGCGTCGCATGCGCCTGGAAGCGATGGCTTCCGACAAACACCGCCACCTTGCCGGGCCGTTTTGCGGTCTTGGAAAACACCCAAGCGGCAGTCCGTCCGACCTTGCTGTTGTTGAGGCCGATGTAGCCCTCGCGCACGCCATCGGCGAAGTCGGATAGCAGCGAAAATACCGGGATACCTTTCGCCTTGAGCTCCTCGACTGATGCTGTGATTTTCGGGTGATCGGCCGCCACCATGGCGATCGCCTGGCAGCGGCTCCCAAGGTCCTTAAGAAGCGGGAGCAGGTCACGCGGCAAATGTGACTGCGCGAACTCGATGATCGGAAGGCCGTGGAAGGATTTAGCCATACTGACCGACTCTTCGATCTTGCGAGCGAAATCTTGGTAGAAATCGTGGGTAGGTTTTCTCAAGATGAAGCCCAGCTTGTAGTGCGGCAGGTGCTGCTGCAAGCGCTGTTTGATGAGACCGGCAGCATGATAGCCGATCGCGTGCGCGGCCGCATGGACCCGCTGGGCGGTCTCCTCTCGCACCGGAAGGCGGACGTTCAGAACCCGATCGACTGTTGCTACGCTGACTCCGGCTTCGCGGGCGAGATCGGCAATTGTGACGCGCTTTCCCCTAGCGATTCTGATCGGCCGGTCCTCCATCATCCGGTGCGCTCCCGCGACGGCTTGGGGCGGCAAGCTGAAATAGTTCCCACACCCGGCGGTTGATAGCGCATTCGACGAACAGCGCTCCATGCGCACCCAGATGAGTTTCCGTGAACCGTTCGTTTGCTTAGGGGCTTCATGGTGTTGTATTACTCACTGCGTTAGTACTCTATTTCCAGCGCTCTTTGGAGGCTGGCAATTCGACTGTTGTGGCAAGGCCGCGACTTACACGTCGCGCTGTTGCGATTTTGCTTGCGGGGAGCCAGTTTGATGTAACCCTAACCGCGGAAAGCGGCTTCCATCCGTGACTGGTCCAATTCGCCTTCCCAGCGAGCGACAACGAGCGATGCCACCGCATTACCGACTAAATTCGTCAGCGCGCGGCATTCCGACATGAAGCGGTCCACGCCAAGAATTAGAGCCATTCCGGCAACGGGAACACTCGGCACGACAGAGAGAGTAGCGGCCAATGTGATGAAGCCGGCGCCGGTGACGCCTGCCGCACCCTTCGAGGAAAGCATCGCAATTAGCAGCAGGAGGATCTGATCGGCAATTGACAAATCTGTGTTCGTCGCCTGCGCGATGAAGAGGGCGGCGATCGTCATGTAGATATTGGTACCGTCCAGATTGAATGAGTATCCAGTAGGGATGACGAGACTTACGACCGAACGCGCGGCGCCGGCCTTCTCCATCTTCTCCATGAGCGAGGGCAGCGCGGCCTCCGAGGAGGACGTTGCCAGGACAAGCAGCAGTTCGTCCTTGATGTAGCGGACAAGAGAAAAGATCGAGAAGCCGTTGTAGCGGCAGACCGCGCCGAGAACCCCGAACACGAAGAGGAAGGCGGTAAGATAGAACGTCGCGACCAGTATCGCGAGGTTGGCCACCGAACCGATACCGTATTTGCCGATCGTAAAGGCCATTGCGCCGAAGGCGCCGATGGGTGCAGCCTTCATCAGAATGCCGACGAGCTTAAAAATGGGGGCGGTAAGCGCCTGGAGAAAGGTAACGACCGGCCTGCTCGTCTCTCCGGTCATCGCCAAAGCAATGCCGAACAGGACCGAGAAGAACAAGACTTGCAGGATGTCGCCTTCCGCGAAGGCACTGGCAATCGTTGACGGGATGATGTTCATCAGGAAGCTGGTCACGGACTGCTCGTGAGCCGTGGCCACATAGCCCTTAACGGCTTGGACATCGAGCGAGGCCGGATCGATGTTGAGGCCGGCGCCAGGCTGAACGATATTCGCGACAATCAGTCCGACAACGAGTGCAAGCGTCGAGAAGGTGAGGAAATAAACCATCGCCTTGGCGGCAACTCGGCCGACCTTCTGCAGATCGCTCATGCCGGCAATGCCGGTCGCAATTGTCAGGAAGATGACAGGTGCGATAATCATCTTGACGACTTTGATGAAGGCATCGCCGAGCGGCTTCAGGCTCTGGCCGGTTTCCGGATAGAGATAGCCAATTGCGGCACCCAGGACTATGGCGGCAAGCACCTGCACGTAGGTCCGGGCAAAATGGCGCTTGCGGGGCGCTGCGATCGCGCGGGGGACTTTTGGAACCAACACCGTTTCTCTCTCCCTGACCGGATCGGGGTGGGGGCTCCTCCTTCTCCCATGCTGCGCTCCGGTCGAGCGCTGCTGTCATCTCGGAGCAAGCGCCGTGCCAACTGGAGGCCTGTCCCGTCCAGCGAGATTGGTGCGGGTTGCGCACTGGAACCCTCCACCTTTGCCGGAATTTGCACTCAAGGCTCGCCAAAGATCGCGTGAAGAAGTGCTTCGCCAGAGAGGGAATTGACCAGGTCGCCTTGCGGCCGTGCCTTTGATGTTCGCCGCAGATCGAATGCCGGCCGATATCTGTCGTCTTGGTGACTTTGGTTGGTCAGTTTTGCGACGGAATGCGCGCAAACTGTAGGATATCCTACACGCCCATCAGAGCACGCGGGACAAGCGATTAAGCGTAGGAGCGCATCGAATCTCCGAGGTCAAAAAATCTTGAATAAGGTCCGCGTGCGAAGTGAATCCGCAACTCGTCAAAGTTCTCCACCGTTTGATCCAGCGGTCGCGTTTCCTGGCGCTGCAGGATGGCGTTATCTGATGGCTCAAGCGCTGGAACGCCCAGGAAATCCCAAACCGCTCCCAAGCATTGGGCAGGTTCATGAAGAAGGCTCTCGTATTCCATTACAAGCAGGTTGGTCGACGTGAAGGAGTCCATAACGCGAGCGTGAAAATCGTCGGCGGCTTTGAAATAAGCCTCACAGTCAGCGATTGACAACCTGACGCTCGGTGGCCGAGCGGTATCGTTGTCCGAGCTGAACTTCAGCCACTGACCGCTTTCCCTGGCCTGCACAAAGGAACGGAGCGATTCCAATACGTTTCGGCGAACAACGAGGATGACCTTGAGTGCTGGCCAACGAGCTAATTCCGCAAAGAATGCTGGACGCTCGCGAAACTGAGGTTCATTGATCTTGCAGCCAAGATGCGTCACATTCTTGTAGTCGCGCATAGGGCAGCGCACATAGGCAAGCTCAAGAAGCTCGCGATCCGTGCCTAGCAGGCGATCCGTGCTGGGCCAATTGGGATCATATTCGTTTAGCAACTCACCGTTACTCAAAACGGTCGGATGCTCGTTTAGCAATTCTTCTAAATAGTGTGTTCCGGTCCTTGGCATAGCAAGGATCACAAAAGGCTCAGGAGTTGGTTCGTTGTGGGTCATTGCATGTGTATCCAACTAAATAATGGCCGCGACGGTCTGGGGACGCGCACAAGAAGCTTGGCTGCTATCGCTTGAACGCTCCGGGTGGGTCCGCGCCTCACCACCCAGCCTGTACTCCGAGGTGTGGTCGCGAAGATGGGCGCGTGCCTGCAGCGGCTGGGTGGCGCCCGGCTTCGGCGTTGTTGTACCACTCGCGATTCCTGGCACACGCATGCCTCCGGGCCGCTGTGGGCAGTTTGCAATCCGGCATTGCGGACCTCCTTCTCGTTGATGGGCGTAGGTAAGCGTCAACGCATTAGTCGTCGATGAAACAGTCCAGCCGACACAAAAAAAGGCAATACAGCGAACATGCAAAGTGCGCCTATATGCAGCCCTACATTGTCGCCCAGGCGGCCGAGCATCACCGGACGGATTAGATCGATAGAATTCGCCAGCGGCGAGAAGGCCGCAATCTGCTGAAACACTCCTGGCAATTGGCCGACTGGAAAAACCGCGCCCGAAAGGAACAGCATAGGTGTGATGACAAGCGTCTGATAGAAAATAAAATAGTGATAACTGGGCGCGAGCGCGATGACGAGCATGGCCAGGCTCGCAAAGGCGAACCCGGTGAGAGCGATGACCGGCAGCACGTAGAGAACCGACGTCCACGCGGCATAACCTAGCGCGGCGGCAACAATCGCAATTGTCGTACCGGCCAGAAAGGCCTTTGTGGCTGCCCAGGTCAATTCACCGAGAACGATGTCGCCGAGGGTAAGTTGTGTGTGCAAGATTGCTTCCCAAGTGCCCTGATCGCGCATTCGACCGAAAACCGCGTAAATTGTTTCGAAGGTCGATGCTGTCATCGCGCTTGTCGCAACCATGCCGGCTGCCAGAAAAGCGATGTAGGATGCACCTTCGATGCGGCCTACCAACAGTCCAAGGCCAGTGCCGAGCCCGAAAAGGTAAATCATCGGATCAGCAAGGGTGCCGAGCATTGAAGCAAATGCCACCTTCTTCCATGCCAAATGATTGCGGCGCCACACCGCGATCCAGTTCCAGGCGTTGGCGGGTAGAGCGGCCGCAAGACGTTCACCCATTGCTCACTTCTCCATCTCACGTCCGGTTAGCCGCAAGAAAACGTCCTCCAGACTGGGTGGACGCTCCAGAATACGCAGACCCGCTCGACCGCGAAGCTGGATGCGCACATCCTCCGGATCAGGCGCATAGCAAAAGAGCGTCTCGCCGCTTACCTCGATACGCTGAACGTACGGCCTGATCAGCGAAATCAGCTCCTGTGGATTGCCGCCGAAGATCTCGATCACGTTGCACCCAATGTACTCGTCGATCAGCGCATGAGGACTGCCCTCGGCGATCTTGCGTCCCCGCTCGAGAACACACAGCCGATCACAAAGCCGCTCAGCCTCTTCCATGAAATGGGTGGTCAAAATGATCGTTTTTCCGCTCGCCAGCAGGAAACGAAGTCGCTCCCAGATCAGATGGCGGGCATGCGGGTCGAGGCCGGTCGTGGGCTCATCCATCACAAGCAACTGGGGGTCGTTGATCAGAGCACGTGCCAGCGTCAGGCGCCGCTTCATCCCGCCGGATAGCAGGCCGACACGTGAATCCGCCTTGCTCTCAAGGCGAGCGAACTCGAGGAGCCGTGGGATGACGGCGTTGATCTCTCTTGTTCTCATGCCGAAGTAGCGCCCGAACACCAACAGGTTCTCACGTACCGTAAATTCCAGGTCGAGATTGTCGAACTGCGGGACCACGCCTATGCCCTTGCGGGCCAAGCGGCTGCGTGCCGGCACTGGTAGACCGAGGACTGTTATATCACCCGCGTCAGGCCGGGTCATACCGAGGAGCATACGCGCAATCGTGCTCTTGCCTGCGCCGTTCGGCCCCAGCAGACCGAAGCACTCTCCCGATGCAACGGTGAAGGACAGCCCGTCCACAACGAGCTTGTTTCCGAATAATTTGGTTACGCCGGTAAGGTCGATTGCTACATTGGACATGCGTCTATCTCAAGCGGAATGAGTCCGATTGGCCACCGGCAGCTTACTACGAATCTGGTTCAGAGCAGGCCACCGCCTTGAGATGGCACCTTTGGAAAGTCGCGGCCGGAGCGACGCGTGTATCGCTTCCGCCAAAGAATTAACGTCAAGATGCCACGTGTCGCTTCCAGATAGTTCCCGTTCTGACCATAGGTAACTCGACAAGCTTCACCACGTGTCGACTGACACAACTTACTCGGTCACCCGGCGCTGCAAGGCCGTCAGACTTCACCAGCTGTGAGCGAAAGATCTGCAGTATGAAGTGACTCCGCAATTCCAGAATTGCCCGCAGCATTTGCTCCGGCAAGCGGCGTCGCGCTTGTGATTTCCTTTGTGCTTCTGTTGGGCAGGGGAACACTTTTACGCGACAGCCAATCGCTATTGCTCAATGTACACAGGGCGTAAGCCTTCAAGGGGATCAACAGGAATATCCTGATTAACGCGTGCATTGAATAGCCGATGAATCGAAGCTGCCGAGTGCGGAAAGATAACACCGTAGATCTGATTATGGTCATGGTGACAATAGCCAGCACCGTCCACCAATTTACTGTATGTGAAAATAGTAGCTCACCGAGCGCCGTTACTACCGCGATGCCGAGCAACAATGGGCCGAGATTCTCTCCCATCACATCCAAAGTTAGATAGCGATCCAGGCCACGCAGTAGACCTCGCGCAAGCATCGTGTCCCGGAAAGTGCTCCGTGCCCAGCGGAGTTGTTGGCGCAAATAAGGTCCCATCTTGTCCGGAACGACTGTCGCCGCGACGGCACCTGGAACGTACTCGGTTCGAAAGCCTGCTTTCAGCATGAGGATCGTAAGATGACGGTCTTCACCGAAGTCGCTTGGTTTCCCCCTGAACAGCTGCGTCTCGTATTGATCCAGCAGAGAAAGGAGACAAGACCGGCGGTACATTGCACATGGGCCGCAGCAGCACATGACCGCACCAAAGCGACCTTGCGCCGCGCGCTCCTCATTGCAAGCCAGCCAGTATTCCATATCGATCAATCGGGTCAACCAAGTGTCGCTGCGGTTGTATGCCGTCAGCTGGCCCATGGCCGCTCCGACCATGGGATCCCGCATTTTTACTGCAAGCTTCGTGATCACGTCGGACGCAAGTGTCGTGTCAGAGTCGACGCTGAGCACGAAATCTCCAGATGAGCGGCGGATGGCGGCGATCTGCGCCTTGCGTTTGCCAACATTCTCGCGGAGCAGAATGAAATTGAATCTCGGGTCGCCCTCGTAGGCGTGATGTACCGGGATGACGGCATTACGATTTCCAGAACCGTCGTCAACCAGATAGACCTGAAATGTTCCGGCGTAATCTTGAATTGCGATGGAAGCTAAACACGCCGCGAGTGTGCGCGGGTCCTCATTGTAGCAGGGGATGATGACATCCACGCTCGGCCAACGGTCGGATCCGAACAAGCTTTCCGACGGCGGCGTAACATTTTCCGGTTGGGAGTAGACCGCTTGCATGCCTCTGTAAACAGTCGAGAGCACCGCATAAGACGAAACGGCAACAGTACTGGCTGTGGTGAGAAGGTCCATAGGATCTCTGTTTGTTCAGGGATGTTGAGGAAGTGATCGGATTACAAATCCGCGGCCGTGCAATTCTGGAATTAGGCGTGACAACGCTGTCACCGTCTGGTCGCGCAGACTGGCTTGATTGCCTGGTTGCAATTCGTCGGGAGCGCACCCGTCGTGCAACAGCACGATTGCGCCCGGCCGGATATCGGCGAGCACTCTGTCGACGATGGCGTCAACGCCGGGGCGAGACCAGTCGCGTGGATCAATGGACCAATGGACGGGCGCCAATGCCGCACCCGCTGATGCAGCGATTACTTCTTCGGTCCAGATGCCATACGGTGCACGAAAGTACCGAACCATGGCCTGCGGGCAAGCCATCCCTATGACTCTGTTTGCCTCAACTATCTGGCGGTCGACTTCGACGGGCCCGCATTTAGCCAGGTCCGGATGAGTCATCGTGTGGTTGGCTATACCGTGCCCGTCTGTAATAATTCGGCGAACGAGTTCCGGCTCGTCGGCCGCGTAGGCCCCAACAACGAAGAAGGTCGCCGGCACCTGATGTTGCGCCAGCACATTGAGTATCTGCGGTGTGAAAAATGAATTGGGACCGTCGTCAAACGTCAGATAGACGCTGCGCTCTGCAATGCCATCGGCATTGTCACTCTGCCCTTCGCATATGTAGTCCAGAGGCTTCATAGTTCCGGACCGTTCCGGTCGATCAGGGTACCGGACGGCCACTCGTCCATCGAGCGTCCGATCGGCGAAACCAACACGAGTACGTCTTCCAGGCGCGTGGGCGGCAGGTCGGGATGCACGTCTGGACGGGTCGACCGTACGCGAACGCCCGACACAATGTTCGCGAGGCCGGCTCTGCAGAATCTTTCGACATGGTTTCGCAGCGCGTGCCGAACCGTGCCGAAAGCGAATGGAACACCCAACTGATGGAGCACTGGGTACGCCACGCGCATCGAAAAACCGATTCCGAGCCCTTCAAGATCCGGACGAACCGCGTACAGGCCCAATTCAGCGACGATCAAGTCGACCTCGCCAACTTTGATGAAGCGCCGCAGCATGCCGATGTGAGCCGCTACCCCATGCGCGTCGTAGCCGATTGCGCGGAATTCCGGCCTCGCGCCGGCCCAACTGCGGCCGCCTTCGAATGGCTCCGCGTTGAAGGCGCCAGTCCGTCCATAGGTCTTTCGAAAAAAGTCGGAGAGTTCGACATGGTCGGCCAGTTGCAACTCATTTTCCCAGCACAACTTCCACTCGACATTCGGGCGCATGGAAGACCTCACCTTGTAGCTGTCCGGTTGAGATAAATGTCCAAGCATTGGTTAAATAATTGGCGTCGCCCCAACGGGGCGTAACTTGTGGAGACCACCGAAAGACCAAGCCGCAATGCAGATGCGACTGACTTTGTACGCCCCGCACACCAGATGATGCTCCTCGGATCCAACGCAACCATCGGAACTACCTATCTTTCCAACTTGAAGCGCTTCTATGGGACCTGCAGCAAAAACGGTAAAATCCTTTGTTTAGATGAAAGGTATCCACGCTTTGGATAACTGGGCGAATGCGTTCCATATGGCTGGTCAATTATCGTCGTCACGCTCGAGGCACTTCTGACGAAGCGCAAAGCTCACGCCCGCGGCACGCGCGGCCGTTGCCGGGCCGCTCGATTATCTCCGTAAGAGCCCGAGCGGAGCTCAGACACGACGATTGATCAGAATCTGATTCGCGGGTTCAGTATCTTTTTCGTGTATCCAGCTCTGGGCTGTCCTTTGGCGGGAGTTAGGTTCGCCCAGGTTCTGAGCCTGGGGCGTCGGCCCGTTCGCCGCACAGGCTCCTTCGCACATCGTCGAGGCCGAGAAAGAGGTGGCCACACAGCTCCCCCTGTACTTTCCACCACCCGACACCAGAGCTCACCCAGGGCGCCGGCCTTGCTCACCTCAACGGATAGCGCACTCGCGCCGCTTCACGATTAAAAGAATTCTACAAGCAGATGCCTGTTTGATCGTGAGACGTCCGCTGCCAATTCCCGCATCGCAGAGGCAGCCAATAGCGCTCGCTTCACATAGTGGTCCGGCAAGCAGCTAGGCTGAATCGACATTCAGCGCATCCATAACATAGCTGCGGCGAGATGGATGAAGGCGAGGAAGTGGCCGGCGCGACGATCGAAGCGTGTGGCGAAGCGTCTGAAATGCTTGAGCTTGTTGAAGCA
>NZ_RZSN01000148.1:0-14872 GCF_003997315.1 Mesorhizobium sp. M1A.F.Ca.IN.020.04.1.1 | reverse complement strand
ACCTACAGCCCATTCCTGCCGATCTCGCCGAAAAGCGGCCGCGTGCTCTACGTGCCGATGAAGCAGGTCGACGCCAAGGCCGGCACCATCACCTTCGACGACGAAGGCAGCGAGACCACGCTGCCGGTCACCGGCGGCCATGTGAAGCTGCAGTGGAAGCCGGATTTCGGCATGCGCTGGGCAGCGCTCGGCGTCGATTTCGAAATGTTCGGCAAGGACCACCAGACCAACGCGGCAATCTACGACCGCATCTGCAACATCCTCGGCGGCCGCGCGCCGGAGCATTTCGTCTACGAGCTGTTCCTCGACGAGAACGGCCAGAAGATCTCGAAGTCGAAGGGCAATGGGCTCACCATCGACGAATGGCTGACCTATGCGCCCACCGAGAGCCTCGGCCTCTACATGTACCAGCGGCCGCGGCAGGCCAAGAAGCTTTATTTCGACGTTATCCCGAAGGCGGTCGACGAATATTACGCATTCCTGTCCGCCTATCCGCGCCAGGAGTGGAAGGAGCGGCTCGGCAACCCGGTCTGGCACATGCATGACGGCAATCCGCCGGCCATCGACCTGCCGGTCCCGTTCGCGCTGCTGCTCAATCTGGTCAGCGCCTCCAACGCGCATGACAAGGCGGTGCTGTGGGGTTTCATCTCGCGCCACGCGTCCGGGGTGACGCCGGAGACGCACCCCGAGCTCGACCGGCTGACAGGGTATGCCATCCGCTATTTCGACGACTTCGTGAAGCCGACCAAGGTCTATCGCGCCGCCGACGAGGTTGAGCGCGAGGCGCTGGCGAAGCTTTCGGAAGCGCTCGGCGCGCTGCCGCAGGGCGCGGACGGCGAGGCGATCCAGAACGCGGCGCTCAACGTCGCGCGGCGGATCGAGCGCTATCAGGACCATTCCAAGCAGAGCCCGGAAGGCGGACCCGGCGTGTCGGTCGCCTTCTTCCAGATGATCTATCAGGTGCTGATCGGACAGGAACGGGGGCCGCGTTTCGGCTCTTTCGCGGCGCTCTACGGCATTACGGAGACGCGCGCGCTCATTGAGCGGGCCCTGGCTGGTCAGCTGGCTGCGTAACGTCGCCATCTTCCGCCGGCAGGATGGAACTCGGCGCGGCGGGCGCCGGGCCGGTGGCGGCCGGCAATGCCGGCAGGCCGCCGAGATTCGGAGCGGCGCCGAAAATGCCTTTTCTCGCCGCGCGCGCCTTGTCGCCCGCCTCGACATAGGGGCCGCCTGGCGCCGCGCGGGCCCAGCCGTTTTCCACCAGCCACAGACCGACATCCTTGTTGCCGACCCAGCACTTGACCGCGATGGCCTTCTGCCCGTCTTGCGGCGGCACCGAGCAGACCAGGGTCCGGCCACGCAGGAAAGCGCGGAATGCCGTCCTGGCGCGAACCCCGCAGTCCCATGACTTGCCTTCGTCGCTGCAGGTCTCGTCCTCTTTGACGATGTCGATGCCCGACACGGCGATGGAATAATCCTTGGCCTTGATCAGGCCGGCGGCGGTGGCGACGGGCTGGAGCAACTTGGTGCCCTCCTCGCCATCCGGCAGTTTCGTTTTCCGCGGCCTGGGCGGACCGGCCAGCGCCAGATCGCTGAGCGGCGCGCGCGGCTCGACCCGTTCCAGTTCCTCGGCAGGCACTTCGGGTGGCGCCACCACGTCGGGATCGATTGCCCGCGAATGCGCCACCGGCTTCGGCGGCTGCGGCGCGGCAGGCGCCAGAATGGCGGACGTCGCCGGTTCCGCAGTTAACGGTTCCCGAGGCGCCACATCGGCGTCTTGCCCCGGAAGTGCACTGGCCGGATCGATCTGATCGACCGCGACGACGCTTTCGCTGCCCTTCAGCGAGTGGCCTCCGGCGACGACCAGCGCCGCCATTGCCGGAACCGCCGCAAGCGCCAGGGCAAGATGGAGGACCCGCACCAGCCCGGACCTACTGGCTTGCCCAGACGATCCGCGCCACCCACTCGACCTCGCTCATCGGGATATCGCGGTCCGGGTGAGCGGGGTTGAGCGAGACCAGCACGACCGACTTCGCGGTCTGCCGGTCGAGCACCTTGGCCATCACCTCGCCGGCGGTGGTCTTGACGACGACGCGGTCGCCCTTGCGCGTCGGCGCGCCCGGCTCGACGATCAGCACGTCGCCATTGCGGTAGAGCGGCAGCATGGAATCGCCCTGGACCTTCAGCGCATAGGAGGTTTCCGCCGCCCGCGCCGGAAGCTCGACCAGATCCCAGCCCTGCCCTGAGGGATAGCCGGCATCGTCGAAGAAACCGCCGGCACCGGCCTGGGCGAAGCCAAGCAGCGGCACGGCCATACGCGGCGGCGGCGCGGCGGAGGCACCGTGACCCTCAACCAGCACGGTGAATTCTTCCAGCGAGGCGCCGGTGGCCTCGATGATCTTGGCCAGCGATTCGGTCGAAGGCCAGCGCGGCCGGCCGTCGGAGGACAGGCGCTTGGATTTGTTGAAGGCGGTCGAATCGAGGCCCGCGCGGCGGGCGAGACCGGAAGCCGAGAGCGAATAGCGTTCGGCAAGAGCATCGATTGCGGCCCAGACGCGATCGTGTGAGAGCAAGTCCGCTCTCCTTCGAAAAACAGGAAAAAATGCCTCACTGCTGTCTAACGCGCGACCATTCAATTGTCCACCGGCGCGAACAGCGGATTGCAGAGAAAGTCGCCGCTTCCGCAAGATTGACGGGCTCGATCCTGAGCCGGCGCCGGCACCGACCATGTCGCCGCGTGCGCGATGCATCGTTCGACCCCGGCCGAAACGTCTCGGTGCGCAAGCTTGGTAGGGTGCGGTCCTCGAATTACGAAGGACTGCTCATGTTGCCGAACCACCAATCCATCGCCCCATCCGTTCTGTATTTTGGGACGCCTGTCGTCCTGATGGTTACCCGAAACGATGACGGCCGCGTGGGCCTTGGGTTCATGCGTGGTCCTCGGCTTGAGTTCGGCGACCCAGGGCGCCATCAATCTTCTGCGGGATGGCGAATGCACCCTCAATTTTCCCGCGGCCAGCCTCTGGGCGAATGTCGAACGGATCGCGCGCACCACGGGTGCGAATCCGTTCCACCCCATAAGGCCGAATTGGGGTTCGTTCATGAGGCCGACAAGTTCGCTTTAGGCGGTTTTGCGATCCAGCCCAGCGAATTGATCCTGACGCCGCGCATCGCAGAATGTCCCCTGCGTTCGAAACACGCCTGCTGACCTGCCATCGCAGCGCGAAGCAGCAAGGCGCATCCTCGACGCACCTCATCATGGAGGTAGACGTGCAGCGAGTACATGCGCACAGCAGCATCGTCTTGCCGGGAACGAACCACATCGACACTGCGCGATGGAATCCGCTGTTCTATGTGTTCCGGCACTATTTTGGCGACGCGGTCGATCTGGGCAAAACCTTCCGGGCCGAACATTGAACGCTTGCTCGATCAGGCCCGCTTGGCCTCTTCGCGCAGGTTCCGGTGCGAGATCATGAATGCCCGCTCGGGCTCGGTCGGCGGGCGCGGTTCCGCCGAATGGCCGAGCGCCGCGACGACCTCCTCAATTTCGAGAAAGCGGCCACCGCGCCGGTCATAGACGCCGCCGGTGGTCAGGATCAGCGCCGCCGTCTCCCCATCGTCGAGGACGAAGCGGTGCTTGCCGATCACCGAAGTGCCTTCCCAGGTCTCGATCGACGACACCACCTCGAAGCGGCTCCACAGCCTGATCTCGCGCACATAGGCCGATTGCAGCCCGCCGATCATCGGCGCCCAGCCGTTCCGCCGCGCGAGCGCGACAAGACCGACGCGAAGAAAAACATCGATACGGCCAAGATCGGCCAGCATCATGTAACGGGCATTGTTGAGATGGCTGTTGAAATCGATGTCGGTCGGCAGGCAGCGAAAGGCCAGCCGGCTCTGATCGCCGATTTGATAAGGGCCACGGCTACGCGCCGTGGCCATCATGCGCGCGAGGCGCCCCCAGACATTTATCGGAGTTCGTCAGGCGGCCTTCTTGACCTCGCCCTTCTGGTAAGGGTCGAAGCGCTGGTAGAAAGTCTCGCCCTTCTCGGCCATGTCGAGCAAAAGCTTGGGCGCCTTGAACTCGGCCCCGTATTTCTTCTGCAGGCCCTTGGCGATCTTGACGAAACGCTTGGCGCCGATGCCGTCGATGTAGGAGAGCGCGCCGCCGGTGAACGGCGCGAAGCCGAAGGCGAGGATCGAGCCGACGTCCGCCTCGCGCGGATCGGTGACGATGCCCTCCTCCATGACGCGCACTGCCTCCAGGGCGATGGTGACCAGCAGGCGCTCTTTGAGCTCCTCGTAGTCGACCTTCTCGGGCTTCAGCTGCGGATAGAGATCCTTGAGACCCGGCCACAGCTTCTTCTTCGCCGGCTTGGCAGGATAGTCGTAGAAGCCCTTGCCGTTCTTGCGGCCGAAGCGGCCATGCGTGTCGACCATGGTGTTGATCAGCGCCATCTGCTTCGGGTCGACGGCTTTCTCGCCTAGATCCTTGATGGTCTGCTTCATGATCTTCTGGGCAAGGTCGATCGCCGTCTCGTCGGTCAGCGCCAGCGGGCCGACCGGCATGCCCGCGGCCTTGGCGGCGTTCTCGATCATCGCCGCAGGGACGCCTTCGATCAGCATCTTGTAGGCTTCCGACATATAGCGCAGCACGCAGCCATTGACGTAGAAGCCGCGCGTGTCGTTGACGACGATCGGCGTCTTCTTGATGGCGCGTACGAAGTCGATCGCGACGGCGAGCGCCTTGTCGCCGGTCTTCTTGCCGAGGATGATCTCGACCAGCATCATCTTGTCGACGGGCGAGAAGAAGTGGATGCCGATGAAGTTTTTCGGCCGCGCCGAGTTCTTCGCCAGCGAGGTGATCGGGATGGTCGAAGTGTTCGAGGCAAAGATCGCCGAGGACTTCAGCGCCGCTTCCGCTTTCTCGGTGGCGAGCTTCTTCACGCCTGAATCCTCAAACACCGCCTCGACGACAAGGTCGCAGCCGGCAAGGTCGGCATAGTCGGCCGTCGGCGTGATCAGCGACAGCAACTTGTCTTTCTCTTCGGGCTTGGCGCGGTCCTTCTTCACCTGGTCCGAAATCAGGCCGTCGGAATGCGCCTTGCCCTTCTCGGCCGACTCCATGTCGCGGTCGAGCAGCACGACCGGAATGCCGGCCCTGGCCGTGACATAGGCAATGCCGGCGCCCATGAAGCCGGCGCCGAGTATGCCGATCTTCTTGAACTTGCTGTCCGGCACGCCGGTCGGGCGGCGCGCGCCCTTGTTCAGTTCCTGCAGCGACACGAAAAGCGAGCGGATCATCGCCGCCGCTTCCTTGGTCTGCATGATCTCGGTGAAGTAGCGCTGCTCGATCCGGAGCCCGGTGTCGAAGGGCACCAGCAGGCCCTCATAGACGCATTTCAGGATCGCGGCGGCCGCCGGATAGTTGCCAAAGGTCTCGCGGCGCAGGATGGCGATGGCCGGCGGCCAGAGATTGGCGCCGGCCGCCGAATAGATCGGACCGCCGGGCAGCTTGAAACCCTTTTCGTCCCATGGCGCCACCGGCTTCAGGCCGTTTTTGATCATCGCCTTGGCGGTCTCGAGAAGCTTCTTCGGCTCGGCGATCTCGTGGATCAAGCCCATCGACTTCGCCTTTTGCGGCGTCAGATTCTGGCCGGTCGTCAGCATCTGCAGCGCCTGCTGCTGATCCGTCAGCCGCGGCACGCGCTGGGTGCCGCCGGCGCCCGGGAAGATGCCGATCTTCACCTCGGGGAGCGCCATCTTCACCTTGTCGGAATCGGCCGCGACGCGGCCATGGCAGGCGAGCGACATCTCGAAGGCGCCGCCCATGCAGGTGCCGTTGATCGCCGATACCCACGGCTTGCCGCAGGTCTCGATCTTGCGGAACAGGCCGGTCATATAGCCGGCATTGTCGAACAGCGCCTTGGTCGCCTTTTCGAGGTCCTTCTCCTTTTCGACGGCGAAGGTGGCGAGCATCTTCTGCAGCATGGTGATGTCGGCACCGCCGGAGAAGCTGTCCTTGCCGGAGGTGATGACCGCGCCTTTGATGGCGGCGTCGTCGGCCACACGATCGACGATGGCGTTGAGCTCGCGCATCGCCTCTTCGGTGAAGACGTTCATCGAGCGGCCCGGCATGTCCCAGGTGACCAGCGCGATCCCGTCGGCGTCCACGTCGAGGGTGAAATTGGTGTAGCTCATCTTTTCTCTCCCCGTCAGACGCGTTCGATGATGGTGGCGGTGCCCATGCCGGCGCCGATGCAGAGCGTGACCAGCGCGGTGTTCAGGTCCCGGCGCTCCAGCTCGTCCAGCACCGTGCCGAAGATCATCGCGCCGGTGGCGCCGAGCGGATGGCCCATGGCGATCGCGCCGCCATTGACGTTGATCTGGTCATGCGGGATGTCGAAGGCCTGCATATAGCGCAGCACAACGGAAGCGAAGGCCTCGTTGAGCTCGAACAGGTCGATGTCCGACAGCTTCATCTTGGCACGCTTCAAGAGCTTTTCGGTGACGTCGACCGGGCCGGTCAGCATCAGCACCGGCTCGGAACCGATATTGGCGAACGAGCGGATGCGCGCGCGGGGCTTCAAGCCCATGGCCTTGCCGGCCTTCTTGGAGCCGAGCAGTACAGCAGCGGCGCCGTCGACGATGCCGGATGAGTTGCCGGCATGGTGGACGTGGTTCACTTCCTCGACTTCCGGATGCTTCTGCACGGCCACCGCATCGAAGCCGCCCATCTCGCCCGGCATGACGAAGGACGGATTGAGCGAGGCGAGCGACTGCATGTCGGTCGAAGGCCGCATGTGCTCGTCACGGTCGAGGATGGTGAGGCCGTTCTGGTCCTTGATCGGGACCACCGAATTCTTGAAGCGGCCGTCCTCCCACGCCTTGGCGGCGCGCTTCTGGCTCTCGACGGCGTAAGCGTCGACGTCGTCGCGGCTGAACCCGTATTTCGTCGCGATCAGGTCGGCCGAGATGCCCTGCGGCACGAACCAGCCGGGAAGCCCGACGGAGGGGTCCATGAACCAGGCGCCGCCGGACATGCCCATGCCGACACGCGACATGGATTCTACGCCCCCGGCAATGACGATCTCGTCCGCGCCTTGCGCGATCTTGGCGGCGCCGAAATTGATGGCATCGAGTCCGGAAGCGCAGAAGCGCGATATCTGCATGCCGGGCGCCTTGGTGTCGTAGCCGGCCTCGAAGGCGGCGGCGCGCGGAATGACCGAGCCCGCTTCGCCGACCGGATCGACGCAGCCGAAGATGATGTCGTCGACCGTGCCGGTGTCGAGCGCGTTGCGGTCACGCAGCGCCTCAAGCGTCTTTGCCGCGAGCCGCACCGCCGGCACCTCGTGCAGCGAGCCATCCTTCTTGCCTCTGCCGCGCGGCGTGCGCACGGCGTCATAGACGTAAGCTTCGGCCATTTTCGTGCTCCTTGGATTTGCCGGTCGCTGCGCTCAGAGAGAGCGCCCGATCAGCAATTTCATGATCTCGTTGGTGCCGCCGTAGATGCGCTGGACGCGGGCGTCGCGGAACATGCGGGCGATCGGATATTCGTTCATGTAGCCATAGCCGCCATGCAGTTGAAGGCATTCGTCGACGACTTTGCCCTGCAGGTCGGACAGCCAGTATTTGGCCATAGAGGCGGTGACCGGGTCGAGGCCGCCGTCGATGTGGCGGGCGACGCAGTCGTTGTAGAAGACGCGGCCGATCGTGGCCTCGGTCTTCAGCTCGGCCAGCTTGAACTGGGTGTTCTGGAAATCGATGATCGCCTTGCCGAAGGCCTTGCGCTCCTTGACGTAGTCGATGGTCAGCGCCAGCGCCCGCTCGATCATGGCGATCGCGCCGGTGCCGATCTGCAGCCGCTCCTGCGGCAATTGCTGCATCAGCTGGACGAAGCCCTTGCCTTCCTCATGGCCGAGCAGGTTGGAGGTCGGCACGCGCACGTCGTTGAAGAACAGCTCGGAGGTGTCGTTGGCCTTGAGCCCTATTTTGTCGAGGTTGCGACCGCGTTCGAAGCCCTCGACCTCGTCGGTCTCGACGACGATCAGCGAGGTGCCCTTGGCGCCCTTGTCCGGATCGGTCTTGGTGACGACGATGATCAGGTTGGCAAGCTGGCCGTTGGTGATGAAGGTCTTGGAGCCGTTGAGCTTGTAGTGATTGCCGTCCTTCTCGGCACGGGTCTTGACGCCCTGAAGGTCGGAGCCGGCGCCGGGCTCGGTCATAGCGATGGCGCCGATCAGCTCCCCGGTCGCCAGTTTCGGCAGCCATTTTTCTTTCTGCTCCTCGGAGCCGTAATGCAGGATGTATGGCGCGACGATCGAGTTGTGCAGGCCGATGCCGAAGCCGTCGACCCCGACGTGGCCGATAGCCTCGATGATGGCGCTCTCATGCGCGAAGGTGCCGCCGGAGCCGCCATATTTCTCCGGCATAGAGGCGCAGAGCAGGCCGGCGGCGCCCGCCTTCAGCCAGCTCTCGCGGTCGAAAATCTCGTTCTTCTCGAACTCTTCGTAGCGCGGCGCGATCTCCTCCGACATGAAGCGGCTCGCCATCTCGTAGAGCATGCCGACTTCGTCCGCCGCCCAGGCGGGCTTCGGCAGGCCAAGAACTTCGGCTGGATTTGTCATGCTGTTTCCTCCACTGCGCCGGCGTCCCCCTCCCCTCAAGGGGAGGGGGACGCCGAGCATTTCTAGAACGCTTCCGCCGGCAGCGCCATTAACGTATCCGCGCCACTGGAAATGCGGGCGAGGCGCGTCGCGCTCTCCGGCATGATCCGCTCCATGAAGAAGCGCGCCGTCACCAGCTTGTTGTCGTAGAACGACGCGGCCCCATTGGCACCTTCGGCGAGCTTCGTTTGGGCGGCCTTGGCCATCTGGCCCCACATGTAGCCCAATGCCACCAGGCCGAAGAGATGCATGTAGTCGGTCGAGGCGGCGCCCGCATTGTCGGGCTTGGCCATGGCATTCTGCACCAGCCACATGGTCGCCGCCTGCAGGTCGTTGAGGCCCTTCTTCAGCGCCTTGGTGAAGGGCGCCATCTTGTCGTCAGCGCGGTTTTCCTCGCAGAATTCGCCGACCTCCTTGAAGAAGGCCTGCACGGCGCGGCCGCCATTCTGCGCCAGCTTGCGGCCGACCAGATCAAGCGCCTGAATGCCATTGGCGCCTTCATAGATCATGGCGATGCGGGCATCGCGGACGAACTGGCTCATGCCGTGTTCTTCGATGTAGCCGTGGCCGCCGAACACCTGCTGCGCCATCACGGCGTGATCGAAGCCCTTGTCAGTCAGCACGCCCTTGACCACCGGCGTCATCAGACCGGTGTAGTCGTCGGCCGACTGGCGGTCCCTGTCGTCACCGGAGCGGTGCGCGACGTCCGACTTGATCGCCGTCCACAGCGCCAGCGCTCGGCCGCCCTCGTTGAACGCCTTCATGGTCATCAGCGAGCGGCGGATATCGGGATGGACGATGATCGGGTCGGCCTTCTTGTCCGCCGCCTTGATGCCCGACAGCGACCGCCCCTGGAGGCGGTCCTTGGCGTAAGCCACCGCGTTCTGATAGGCGATCTCCGAGACCGAGAGCCCTTGCAGGCCAACGCCCAGGCGGGCCTCGTTCATCATCGTGAACATGGCTTTCAGGCCGCCGTTCAACTCGCCGAGCAAAGTGCCTTCGGCCTCGTCATAGTTCATGACGCAGGTCGAGTTGCCGTGGATGCCCATCTTCTCCTCGATCGAGCCGCAGGAGAGCGCGTTGCGCGCGCTGACATTGCCCGAGCCGTCGAGCTTGAACTTCGGCACGATGAACAGCGAGATGCCCTTGACGCCTTCCGGCGCCCCCTCGACGCGGGCCAGCACCAGATGGACGATGTTGTCGGCCATGTCGTGCTCGCCGGCGGAGATGAATATCTTCTGGCCGGAAATCCTGTAGGTGCCGTCGCCATTGGGCACCGCCTTGGTGCGCAGCAGGCCGAGATCGGTGCCGCAGTGCGGCTCGGTCAGATTCATGGTGCCGGTCCAGGCGCCCTCGATCAGCCTGGGCAACCAGGTGGCCTTCTGCTCGTCCGTGCCATGGGTGACAATGGCCGCGATCGCGCCCTGCGTGAGGCCGGGATACATCATCAGCGCCATATTGGCGGACACCATGTATTCGGAGACCGCGGTGTGGACCGTATAGGGCAGACCCTGGCCGCCGAACTCGGCGGGTGCCGCTAGGCCCATCCAGCCGCCCTCGCGATACTGGTTGAAAGCGTCCTTGAAGCCCTTGGGCGTGGTCACCGTACCGTCGTCATGGCGCACGCAGCCTTCCATGTCGCCGACCCGGTTCAGCGGATGCATGACGTTTTCGGCGAGCTTGGCGCCTTCGGCAAGGATCGCCTCGACGACGTCCGGCGTGGCGTCCGAGAAGCCCGGAAGATTAGAATAGCGCTGGTAGCCGAGCACGTCGTTGAGCACGAACAGCGTGTCCTGGACGGGCGCCCTGTAGATCGTCATGCCTTCCTCCACCCTTGCGGTCCCGGCCGGCCAGCAAGTTTCCGATCCGGATGTGGATGGGAGGCCGAGCCAATGTCGATGCCCCCGATAGCAAATATTGACGTTTGCGTAAACGTCAACTTCGTCGCAGCCCGAAATTTTTGATTAGCGCTCGCTCCAAGGCAACAAAAAAGCCGCGCGGCTGCAGCCACGCGGCTTTCTCTATCCTAGGCTATGCCGTTAGCGTGAGATCAGCCGGCGGCGCTTGCCTGCGGCGCGGCCCGCTCGGCCAGCATCTGGCGAACGATCGCCATCGAATTGCTCAGGTCGCTGATAGCCTCATCGATCAGCGCGCGCTGCTTCTGCAAGCGGGCAAGCTGCTTCTCGGACTTGTCGAGCGCCAGCCGCAACTGCTTGGTGTTGGATCCGGTCGGATCGTAAAGATCCATCATCTGCTTGACGTCCCGCAGCGAGAAACCGACCTTGCGGCCGAGCAGGATCAGCTTCAGCCGGGCCTTGTCGCGGCGCGTGTAGAGACGGGTCGAGCCGTCGCGCTTCGGATTGAGCAGGCCCTTGTCCTCGTAGAATCGCAGCGTGCGCAAGGTCACGCCGTACTTCTTGGCCATCTCGCCGATACGGACGAATTCTTCGTCGGTCTCGACCGATATGTGATTGCTATTGGCCGCGGCTTCGCCGGGCGAAACAAGTTTCATGGTCACTGGCTTTCCCCTGATGGCGTCGCGGTCACGGACCAAAACGTCGCCTGAGTGGAAGCGGGGGCGTGCTTCCAATCGTGGTTTCGACAATTCAATCGCAAGAGGCACGGCTTCGCACCTTTTACGTTTACGTCAATTCTATACCGACAGCCGGCACCTGACGCAAGGGCGTTGTCGGAAACACTCCTTTATGCCGCACTCGGATGCCATTGGGGCGGGCGGGTCAGGATTATGCGCCACTTCTTAAGCTTGGTTAACGCCTTGTTTACCACGTTGGGCGAAATGTGCGCATGTCGGTCACCCGTGTTTATCCTGTAGCGAATTTTTCACGGTTTTCGAAGCGTGGGTGAGAAACCCGGGAAGCCCGTCTTCCTCCGCAGCAAAACCGCGCGGACGCCTTCGTTCCCGGCAGACTCTGGGAAACCGGTCTCAGCCGGTCATTCTGAACACGGGCGCATCGATGAACAGCAAGCGGTCCTATCTCGATACACTCAACGCCGGTAGGCAGCGCCGGTCGCAGACCTCGCTGGAGGATCTGAGCCGCTCGCTCGAAACGCTGGAGCAGCGGCTGGAGCGGACGCGCAGCGACACGCCCGAGCGCCCCGATCCGCGGCGGCCGGCCCCCGAGCCGCGCTATGCGGCCGCGCAACCTTATGGTTCGCCCCGCTGGTACGAGGAACCCTACACCACGCAGAGGGACCAAAATCGCGGACCGCAAAACCGCGGGTCGCAGAACCCGGCGGCCGCAGCTTCCGACTTCGGCCCCAATTATCAGGCCATTGCCCGCGACATCGACCGGGTGCGCGGACAGGAAGATGGCGTCGCGATGGTTGGCAAGATCGCGGTCGAATTGCGCGGACTGCGCGAGGAGTTGCGCCATCAGATGACCGCCGGCCTGCAGCGCGAATTCGACGCGCTGCGTCAGGATATCGATCGCGCCATGCAGGCGGCGAGCCAGCATGGTGCCCCCGCCGACAAGAACAGCGCCGAGCTCGGCCTCGAGTTCGAACGGCTTTCCGGCGCCATCCACACGCTTGCCGAAAAAAGCGACGATCGCAGCGTCAACCTGCTGCGGCTGGAGTTGGAGCAGGTCAAGGCGGCGCTCGACACGCTGGCGCGCGAGGAAAGCGTGCGGGCCGTCGACCAAAGCGTGCAGGCCGTCGACCGCCGCTGGGACGATTTCGATCGCCGCTGGAGCGCCTTCGAGGATCGCGTCGACGCCGACCAGCGCCAGCGCGCCGAGGGTCCCAACCTTTCGGCGCTGACCGACCGCCTCGAACAGATCAGCAGCGCGGTCAACAACCTGCCGCAATCGCTGTCGCTCGCCTCGCTGGAGGAAAAGGTGCGCACCCTCGCCGGAGCGGTCGACCGTTTCGCCAGCCAGCAAACGATGCGCGGCGGCGAGACGCTTGCCATGATCGACGAGCGGCTGGACGAGATCTCGCGCGCCATCGTCGCCTCGACGGTGGCCGCGCAGGCCAATGCCTTCGATCCGGAAACCTTCGGGCGAATCGAGAAACGGATCGCCTCGCTGGCGGAGCAGATCGAGGAGGTCGCGCAGTCGCGTCCCGGCGCCGAGGTCATCGACCGCCTCAACCTTCTGTCCAGCCGTGTGGACGAGCTCGCCGGGCGCGCCCATCTGCCGGAGCAGGCGATGGAGCGTCTCGGCAAGCAGATTGCTTTGATCACCGACAAGATAGACCGCGCGCCGGCGATGCCCGACGCCGACCACATCTTCCAGGGCCTGGAGCAGCGCTTCGACGCGCTGTCCACGCTCCTCGAGCGCCGCCAGGGTGATGCCATCGAGCAGAGCAACCTGCTGTTCCGCGAACTCGAGCGGCGGCTGGACGAAGTCGCCGACAGGCTCGACCAGCGCATGCGGCAGGACGACGGCGCTGGCATCATGGAGGCGATCGACGCCCGCTTCACCGCGCTTGCCAAGCGCATCGAGACGCGCGCGCCCGATCCCGCCAACGAGATGGCGATCCGTGGCCTGGAAAGCCGGCTCGAGGACATCTCCAGCCGGCTGGAATCCTCCGCCGCGCAGGTCGCCGGCATTGATCCGGCACTGATCCGCAGCCTTGAGTCGCAGGTGACCGCCCTTTCGGCGCATCTTTCGAAGCCGAGCGCACCGCTTCCCGATTTCGAGGACATCAGCCCTCGCCTCGACGAGATCGAGAAGTCGCTGGCCGGCACGCGCGATTCCATCCTCACCGTCGCGCGCGAGGCTGCGGAGAACGCCGTGCGGTCCCTGGGCGAATCGAGTTCCGGCACGGCTGCTTCCAACGCAGCCG
Organism: Mesorhizobium sp. M1A.F.Ca.IN.020.04.1.1; assembly: GCF_003997315.1. Lineage (NCBI taxonomy): Bacteria > Pseudomonadati > Pseudomonadota > Alphaproteobacteria > Hyphomicrobiales > Phyllobacteriaceae > Mesorhizobium > Mesorhizobium sp. M1A.F.Ca.IN.020.04.1.1. The sequence goes on along the minus strand of NZ_RZSN01000148.1, from coordinate 1,397 downwards.
CCGTGAGCGGGCTCGCGCAGGACCTGAAGACGCTCGAAGCGCTCACCCGCCGTTCCGACGAGCGCAATTCGCGCACGTTCGAGGCGATCCACGACACGCTGCTCAAGATCGTCGACCGGCTCGGCTCGCTGGAGGCCGAAGGTCCCAGTGAAGCGGTCAGCGAACTGATCGACCCGCAGCCGGGCGGCAAGCGGGCCGCCCGCACCGGCAAGATCGCCGTCCAGGACGCGCCGTCGATGGATATCGACCAGCCGCTGCCACTGACCGGAGACATCGCCGATCTCGATGCGCGCGCCGCCTCCATCCTGCGTCACGATCCGGTTTCGCGAAACGAGCCGGCTGCACCGGGCGAACCTGTTACGCGTAGCGAACCTGTTACGCGTGGCGAATCTGTTACGCGTGGCGAACCTGTAATGCGCGGCGAAGCTGCCGCTCGAACGCCCGCCGAGGCCGCGGCCGCCGCCGCAATGGCTGCGCTCGGATCGGACGAAATTGGCGAGAAGGCTGAGACCACCGGCCGCAAGAAGTCGATGTTCAGCGGACTGGCGCGTGCCTTCAAGGGCAAGAAGAACGAGGACACGCCGCCGCTTGCCGGCTCGGCACCGGCCGGCGACGTTCCGACCGTCGACATCGACGAACCGCTCGATCCGAGAGCCGCCAACCGGCCGCTCGAACCTGGTTCCGGCGCGCCGGACCTCAACGCCATCATGAAGCGCGTGCGCGACGAGCGCGGCGGTCAGCCGGCCAAGCGCAGCGAGACAGATGCCGCCAAATCCGATTTCATCGCGGCCGCCCGCCGCGCGGCGCAGGCCGCCGCCGCGGAAGCCGACGCGCTGAAGCGGCAGTCGACGATGACCGGCCCGGTGAAGGCGCTCAGAATCGGCGATCTGCTCAAGGCGCGGCGGAAGCCCATCCTGATGGCGGCGGCCGCGATCATGATGGCACTGGCCGGCCTGCAGCTCGGCAAGGCCTTCTTCTCCGACCCCGCGCCGGTCGCCAGCAACGACGTCGCGCCGATGGTCTCCACCCAATCGGTCGAAACCGCCTCGCTCGATGTCATCACACCCAAGCCCGACACGGGCACTGCGAAGCCCGAGAGCGCGCCGACGCGTGCCGTCAGGCAGGCCGAGCCGTCGAAGGACGATCCAACGCCACAGGCCGCCTTTCAGCCATCCGCACCCGAAATACCCGCGGCCGCGGCGCCAGCCGAACCGGCGCCTGCTCCGGCGACTCCGTCCGCGCCAGCCCGGCCCGCGCCGATGGCTTCGGCGACACCGTCGGAGCCAGTCTCTCCGGCTGCGAACGGGCCTGCCATGGACACGGACGGCGACGCGCAACCCACCATCGGCCCGCCGCCGGCGAGCACAGCAATGCCCGGTGCCGCCGCAGCCGGTGCT
>NZ_RZSN01000147.1:0-14981 GCF_003997315.1 Mesorhizobium sp. M1A.F.Ca.IN.020.04.1.1 | reverse complement strand
CGGGCAGGAGCGACAGGTAATCGAGCAGGATGTTGCGCAGCGCGCGGCGCCCAGCGCTTGCCGAGTCGGGCGTGAACGGACCGTTGTCGGCCAGGCTGGCGTAAAGGGCCGAGAAGATCTCGCGATTCGCCATGGCAATCGTCCGCGCCAGCGCCTCGCGGGCGACGAAAATGGCGTCGGGATCGATGCCCTGGCCGATGTCGCGCGCAATATCGGCCTCGCCGGGCAGCGACAGAGCCAGCGCCCGGTAGGCCGGCTCCAGCGTCTCGTCGCGGGCAATGCTTCCGGCAAGCTCGGCGAGCTTTGCGTCGAAGGCCGACTCTTTGCCGCCCAGCAGCTGGCGGAACGCCGCTATGAGCGCGTCGGTGAGCAGCGTGTTGAAGGCCTGCCAGCGCGAGAAAGGATCGCTGTCATGGCTGGCCAGGAAGAACTGGTCGTCGGCCTTCTGCTGCACCGAGAGCGTGATCGGCGCCGAGAAGCCGCGGTTGAGCGACACCGAAGGCCGCTCCGAAACCCCCGAGAAGCGCACCGTGTGCCGCCGCTTTCGGACATGGATGATGCCGTCCTCGACGGTGGCGCCATCGACGGCTGTCCAGGCGACAGGCTTGCCGCCGGCGCCGACCAGGCCGAAGGCGAGGGGAATATGCATCAGCCGCTTGCGGCTTTCCGACGGCGTCGGCGGCACCGACTGTTCGATCTCCAGCGTGAATGCCTTGGCCGCCGCATTGTAGGAGGAACTCACCGTCAGGTTCGGTGTGCCGGCCTGATGGTACCAGAGCGCGAACTGCCCGAGGTCTCGGCCCGAGACGTCCTCGAACACTTTGAGGAAGTCCTCGATCGTCGCCGCTTCGCCGTCATGCCGCTCGAAATAGAGGTCCATACCGGCTCGGAAGGTTTCCGCTCCGAGGATGGTGCGGATCATGCGCACCACTTCCGAGCCCTTCTCGTAGACTGTTGCCGTGTAGAAGTTGTTGATCTCGCGGTAGCGGCGCGGCCTGACCGGATGCGCCAATGGTCCCTGGTCCTCGGGGAACTGATGCGCGCGCAGCGTGCGCACCTCGGCGATGCGCTTTACCGCGCGCGAGCGCTGGTCGGCCGAGAATTCGTGGTCGCGGTAAACCGTCAGCCCTTCCTTCAGGCAGAGCTGGAACCAGTCGCGGCAAGTGATTCTGTTGCCTGTCCAATTGTGGAAATATTCATGCGCGATGATCGCCTCGATATTGGCGAAATCGGCATCGGTCGCCGTCTCCTCGTCGGCCAGCACATATTTGTCGTTGAAGATGTTGAGGCCCTTGTTCTCCATGGCGCCCATGTTGAAGTCTGACACGGCGACGATGTTGAAGACGTCGAGGTCGTATTCGCGGCCGAAGACCTCCTCGTCCCATTTCATCGAGCGCTTCAGCGCATCCATCGCGTAGCCGGCGAGCCGCTCCTTGCCGGGCTCGACATAGATGCCGAGCTCGACCTTGCGGCCGGATAGGGTGGTGAAGCTTCCCGCGACCTTGCCGAGCGCGCCAGCCACCAGCGCAAAGAGATAGGAAGGCTTCGGGAAGGGGTCGTGCCAGACGGCATAGTGCCGGCCATCCGCGAGCGCCCTGCTTTCTACGGGGTTGCCGTTGGACAGCAGCAGCGGCGCCTCGTTGTGCGGCGCCTCGATGCGCACGGTGTAGACCGAGAGGACGTCTGGACGATCGAGGAAATAGGTAATGCGGCGAAACCCCTCCGCCTCGCATTGGGTGCAATAGACATTGTTGGAGCGATAAAGGCCCATCAGCGCCTCGTTGCTGGACGGCGCGACCTCGGTCTCGAGACGAAGCTCGAAGCGCCGTGCCGCCGGCGGCGTCGGAATGATCAGCTGGTCGGGCGTAGCCTGATAGTCGGCTTCCGGGAGTACCTGCCCGTCGATGGCAACGCTGAGCAGCTTCAGCCCGTCGCCGTCGAGTGCCAGCTGCGTAGAAGCGGCGACCCCCTGGCGTCGCTCGACGGTGAGCACGGCAGTGACGCGGGTGGCATCCGGAGACAGACGGAAATCGAGGCTGGTCCGCGGAATGAGATAGTCGCTGGGGCGGTAGTCTTCGAGCTTGAAGACATGGCCGGTATCTGTGCGCATTCCGTCGTTTTTCCTATCAATTCGGGTGGGCAGTAGGCTTTGCTGGTGAGGGAATTCTAAAGTCCGCGCTCTTTACACCAAACGGTCACTCGACAAAACTGCGCCAAGGTCTATTTCTGGGCTTCGTTTTCCGACCATCGTCACGAGGCAAGATGACCGTCGATCATGCCGTCGGCCACAATATGCTGCGCGGCATTGCGCTGAAGATTGTCTCCGTGGCGGTCTTTGTCGGCATGCAGACCTGTATCAAGGCGGCCGGCGCCGTGCCCGCCGGACAGATCGTCTTCTTCCGCTCCTTCTTTGCCATCTTGCCGATCATCGCCTTTCTGGCCTTCAAGGGCCAGCTCGCCACCGCATTCACCACGAAACGGCCGTTCAACCACATCGCGCGCGGCGTCGTCGGCGTCGGCGCTATGGGGCTCGGCTTCTTCGCGCTGACCAGGTTGCCACTTCCCGAAGCGATCACGCTGAATTATGCCCAGCCGCTGCTGGTCGTGGTGTTCTCTTCGATCTTCCTGGGCGAGACGATCCGCGTCTATCGCTGGAGCGCGGTCGCCTTCGGCCTCGTCGGCGTGTTGATCGTTTCCTGGCCGGAACTGACGCTGTTGCATTCCGACGAGGCGCTCGACGACCAGGAGGTGCTTGGCGTCATGGCGGCGCTGATCGCCGCGGCGATCTCGGCCGTCGCCATGCTTCTGGTACGCAATCTCGTGCAGACCGAGAAGACGGCGACCATCGTGCTGTGGTTTTCCTCGACGGCGAGCGTGCTGGCGCTGCTCACCCTGCCTTTCGGCTGGCAGATGCTGACGCCGATGCAAGCCGCGCTGCTTGTCATGGCCGGCTTCTGCGGCGGGCTCGGTCAGATCCTGATGACGGCCGCCTACCGCCACGCCGAGGCTTCGGTCGTGGCGCCTTTCGAATATAGCTCGATGATTCTCGGCGTCGTCATCGGCTATCTTGTGTTCGGCGATGTGACGTCGCTCAACACGCTGATCGGCGGCAACCACAATCACGCCGCCGCAGGGGTAAGCCTACGAAGCGGCCGTCCGCTCCTTCGCCAGCCGCACCAGCACGGTCCGCGTCTGGTCGTCGGCGGGGAAGAAGGATTCGATCGCCAGCTCCGACAGCGTCACGTCGAGCGGCGTACCGAAGACGGTGATCGTGCTGATGAAGGACAGCACCTGATCGCCATGCGCGAGCCTGAGCGGATGGACGATGCCGCTTGGCTCGACCGGCGCCGGCCGGCTGCTCCTCAGCCCGGACGGATAGCCGCGCAATTCCTTCTCCAACTCGATCAGCATGGAGTCGCCGGTGGCGTCGTTCCGGTGCTTGAGGCGCTCGAGCAGATGCGCGCGCCATTCCGCGAGGTTGACGATGCGCGGCGCGACGCCACCGGGATGCAGGCTGAGCCTCAGCACATTGACCGGCGGCTTGAGCAGCCACGGCTCCGAGACGTCGGCCAGGAACGGGCCGATCGCCGCGTTGGCGCAAACGAGGTTCCAGTGCCGGTCGACCGCCAGCGCCGGGAAGGGCTCGTGGCCCTTGAGCACCGTCTCGACCGCAGCCATCGCCGGCGCCAGCGTCGTATCGGTCAGCGGCCTTTCGCTGAAGCTCGGCGCGAAGCCGGCCGCGAGCAAAAGCTGGTTGCGCTGGCGTAGAGGAATGGCAAGCTGCTCGGCCAGATGCAGCACCATCTCGCGCGAAGGCTGGGCGCGGCCGCTTTCGACGAAGGAGAGATGCCGCTGCGAGATATCGGCTTCCATGGCGAGGCCGAGCTGGCTCATGCGCCGGCGCGTGCGCCACTCACGAATGAGGCTGCCGGCGGAGACGTCGGGTGTTGTCATGGGGGATGAGTAGGCCGGCGAGGGGAGTAATTCAATTACCTTAGAGGTTATCGCTCCCCTTCTCCCTTGTTGTGGGAGAAGGGGAGGTGCTTCACCCCAACGCCCTCAGTTTCGCCTTCACCTCGAGAAAATCCCGCCACGCCAGCTTCTTGTGTGCAGGCGTGCGAAGCAGATACGCCGGATGCAGCGTCGGCATCGCTGGAATGGCAATGCCCGACTGGGTGGTGTGGACGCGCCAATTGCCGCGCAGGCGCAGGATGCCCTCGGTCGTGTTGAGCAGCGTCTTGGCGGAAGGGCCGCCGAGATTGACCAGCACCTTCGGATTGACCAGCTCGATCTGCCTTTCGATGAACGGGCGGCAGATCTCGGTCTCGTGCGGCGTCGGCGTTCGGTTGCCCGGCGGGCGCCACGGGATGACGTTGGCAATATAGGCCGATGTCCGGTCGAGGCCGATCGCTGCCAGCATGCTGTCGAGCAGCCGTCCGGAGCGGCCGACGAAGGGCAGCCCTTCGAGGTCCTCGTCGCGGCCCGGCGCCTCGCCGACGAGCATCAGGTCGGCATTCGGGTTGCCGTCGGCGAAGACCAGGTTCTTGGCGGTGAATTTGAGATTGCAGCCGTCGAACGCCGCCATCTGCTGGCGCAGTTCGTCAAGCGTCGAGGCGCTCGCCGCCAGCTGCCGCGCGAGCTTGATCTGCCCCTCGTCGGGGACCGTGGCGGTGGTGAGCGTCGGGCGCCGCGGCGCATCGGGCACTTGGCTTGCGTCAAGTCCCGTCGATGCCGCCGGCCGTTCCGCCGCCCGGCCTGCCTCCAATCCGGGCTCCGATGCCGGCCGCTCCAGGGGCATGCTTTCACGCGCGGTTGCGGCCTGCGCCGGCGCGCGCTCGGCTTGCTTCGGCTTGGCCTCGGCGAAGCGGTTGACAGGTGTGTCTTCCAGCGCCTCGTCAACGCCGGCGCTGGCATAGAAGGCCAGCAGCTCTGCGATATCGATCGGGTTGTTGGGGGAGGCGGCAGTCATGGCGCCACCATCGTCCGCGCGGCAAAGATTTGCAACCGCCGGGAATTCGCCATTCAGCGCAATGTCTGTCAGCCCGTCGGTATGCGCGGATCCTGCACCAGGAAGAATGTCCAGCGCGGCGTGTAGTCGGTGATCAGGAACTCGAACGTCGCCGTCTTCAGCGGGTCGACCTTGCCGTTCTTGAACAAGAGCCGGTCATAGGGTTCGAACTGGCGGTCGAAATCGGCGAAGTTGCTCGAGACGATGTTGTCGGGATTCTTGTTGCGCTGGTCGAAGGAGAGACCGTCGCCGAACACGCTCGGCTGGTCGAGGATTTCCTGCAGCTCGAACTGGAACTCGACCCAGGGCAGGGAGCTATTGTTGAGCACGTCGATGCGCATGTACATAACCCCATTGGCCACGTTGCCGGCCCTGCCGAAGGCTTCGATCGGCCGGATCGCGCGGATGGTCAGCGTCACTGGCGTCGCCGAATTCAGCTCCTCGGTGATGACCAGCGGGTCATCCTTGGTGCCAATTCCGGAAGCGCCGGTGATGCGGAAGCCGCCGAGCTCGTCGGAAAAGGAGTAGGCGCCGGCCGCCCAGACTTTTTGCGGATCGGCCTGGGCGGCGCCGAGCGAAAAGAGGAGCGGAAGAACCGCGCGGCAGAGCACGCCGAGCGTGAAGAGTAAGCGCTTCAATGAAAAGCCGATTGGCTCGGGAGTGCGCATGGGGCCAAGTATTGCCGATAAGCAAGCCGTCGAACAATTAAAAACGTGCCGGACAGGCCTGGCCTTCCAACTGCATGGCCCTGGCCTATGCTTCGCCGTCGCCTGTCCGATGGCCGTTTCGTATGGAACACCGCGACTTTTTGTCGAAATCGGCTTTGTCACGTCAGCGCCGGTTTCGCGTCGCGAATTGATGCGCTATGCAGCGCGTGAGCCAGCAAAATGCGAGAATAGGGCAAGCCAGCGAGGGGCAGATGAGCGAAATCGAACGCGAGAGCATGGAATTCGACGTGGTCATCGTCGGCGCCGGTCCGGCCGGCCTTGCCGCGGCGATCCGTCTGAAGCAGCTCAACCCCGACCTTTCCGTCGTCGTGCTGGAAAAAGGCGGCGAGGTCGGCGCCCATATCCTGTCCGGCGCCGTCGTCGACCCGATCGGCATCGACCGCCTTTTGCCGGGCTGGCGCGAGGAGGAAGGGCACCCTTTCAAGACGCCTGTCACCGACGATCATTTTCTGGTGCTCGGCCCCGCCGGGTCCTTCCGCCTGCCCAACTTCCTGATGCCGCCGCTGATGAACAATCACGGCAATTACATCGTCTCGCTCGGCAATGTCTGCCGCTGGCTGGCAACCAAGGCCGAGGCGCTCGGCGTCGAGATTTATCCGGGCTTTGCCGCGGCGAGCCTTGTCTACAACGAAGCCGGCGCCGTGACCGGCGTGATCACTGGCGACATGGGCGTCGAGAAGGACGGCACGCATGGCCCGGCCTACGCCCCCGGCATGGCGCTGATGGGCAAATACGTGCTGATCGGCGAGGGCGCGCGCGGCTCTTTGGCCAAGCAACTGATCGACAAATACCAGCTTGCCGACGGCCGCGAGCCCGCCAAATTCGGCATCGGTCTCAAGGAACTCTGGCAGGTCAAGCCTGAGAACCACAAGCCGGGGCTGGTGCAGCACTCCTTCGGCTGGCCCCTCGACATGAAAACCGGCGGCGGCTCCTTCCTCTACCATCTCGAAGACAACCAGGTGGCGGTCGGCTTCGTCGTCCATCTGAACTATAAGAACCCCTGGCTCTCGCCCTTCGAGGAATTCCAGCGCTTCAAGACTCATCCGGCGATCAGAGGCACCTTCGAGGGCGCCAAGCGGATCGGCTATGGCGCGCGCGCCATTACCGAGGGCGGCTGGCAATCGGTGCCGAAGCTTTCATTCCCGGGCGGCGTGCTGATGGGCTGCGCGGCCGGCTTCGTCAACGTGCCCCGCATCAAGGGCTCGCACAATGCGGTGCTGTCGGGCATGCTGGCGGCCGAGCATGTCGCGGACGCCATTGCCGCCGGCCGGGCCAATGACGAGCTCGCCTCCTATGAAGACGCCTGGCGCGGCAGCGACATCGGCAGGGACCTGAAGAAGGTGCGCAACGTGAAGCCGCTGTGGTCGCGCTTCGGCACCATCGTCGGTGTCGGCATCGGTGGTCTCGACATGTGGCTGAACACGCTGTTCGGCTTCTCGCCCTTCGGCACGCTGAAGCACGGCAAGGCCGACTATGCGACGCTCGAGCCCGCCTCCAAGCACCAGAAAATCGCTTATCCGAAGGCGGATGGCGTCTTGACCTTCGACCGGCTCTCCTCGGTGTTTTTGTCCAACACCAACCATGAGGAAAATGAGCCCGTGCACCTCATCGTCGGCGACATGGCGCTGCAGCAGCGTTCCGAGCACGACGTGTTCGCCGGGCCATCGACCCGCTACTGCCCGGCCGGCGTCTATGAGTGGGTGGACAAGGACGGCAATGCCGCTGCCGACCCGTCCGCCAAGGACGTGCGCTTCGTCATCAACGCGCAGAACTGCGTCCACTGCAAGACTTGCGACATCAAGGACCCGAACCGGAACATCAATTGGGTGCCCCCGCAAGGCGGAGAGGGGCCGGTCTACCAAGGCATGTGAGCCCCACGTCTGGCCGCGCCGGCTCGCCAGCCGCCATCCTGCGGCTGGCGAGAGCCGGGTAACAGGCGGCACCGACGAGCAATACCGGTTGCGACGGCGCAACCTCAAGGCTGTTGAATCCGCTGCCTGCTTGTGTTCCCTTTCCCTAAGGATAGGGAGGAGACGGTTATGCGCATGGCGGTTCTGACATGCCTTGTCGCTCTCGGCGCGCTCTGCGCGCCGCAGGCTTCGGCCGGCACCAGGGTGCTGGTCCAGACGCGCACCTATGACATTGCCGGCAATTCGGGCGCGGCGCTCATCGAGGCGATGGGCAGCAAAGGTCCCAAGCACGGCTTCATGACGCATGCCATCGCCCAGACCGCCTATACGGCCGACTGGGAGCTTGGCGTTATCCAGGACAAGGGCTCGTGCCGGATACGGCAGGCAAACGGAACGCTCAGTCTCTTCTACACTTTCCCCCGCTTGGCGTCGCCAGCCACGCCTGCATTGAAGAAGCGCTGGAACCGGTTCTTCGCCGGCGTGCGCGCCCACGAGGGAACCCATGGCCGCATTGCCCGGGAAATGATGCGCGTCACCGATCGCTCGATCACCGGTCTTAGGGTCGCTAACGACCCTTATTGCTACAAGGCGCGCAGCGAGGCGCGCCGGCGCATCCAGGCCGTCTATGCCGAATACGAGGCCAGGCAAAATGCCTTCGATGCCCGCGAGCACCGCGAAGGCGGTCATGTCGAGCACCTCGTCGCTGCTTTGATCAGGCCTTAGCGGCACAAGCAGAAACCGGCGATGCGGCGGGAAGCAATGCGACGCTAACCGCCCGTGTTGTCAAGTTGTGCGTTTGCCGCCAGCGCCGACTGATGCTCGTCCTCGGGCTGTCGGCCGTCGGACCGCAACGAGAACTCGATCAGCACCGGCAAGTGGTCGGAGCCGGCGTCTTCCAGCCGCGTCGCCGAATGGATCGTCACGGCCCCCTTGCTGAACACCTGGTCGATCGGCAGGCCGGCGAAGCGCCGGATGAAATCCGGTAGCTTCCGATGGATCCAGGTCGGCCCGGCCGACGGCATCACGCTCAGTCCGCCGAGCGAGGCGACACGACGCACCGCAGCGCTCCACGGCGCGGCGTTGCAGTCGCCGGCCATGATGGCGGTTTCGCCGAGCGCGGCAAGCGGCTCCGCCAGCTCGCCGATCTGCCAGTACTGCTCGCGCGGCCACGGCCAGCTCAAATGGATTGCCGCGACATCGACGCCGGTGCCGCCGAAATCGACCGTGGCGGTTGCCATCGCGCCGCGCGGCTCGCAATCCGGCGCCGTGCCGGCGGCAAAAGGCCGTCGCGAGAGCAGCGCGACGCCGAACACGCCGTTGGGGTAGGGGCAGAGGATGCGGTACGGATAGGCGCCGGTGATATAGCCGAGCTCTCTCGTCCACATTCCCGACACCTCGTCGAGGGTGATCACGTCAGGATTGGTGCGGCCGATCAGCGACAGCACCTTCTTGGGTGTCGGATTGTCGAAGCGAAGATTGATCTGCAGCAGGCTGTAGACGATACGGTCGGCAGGTTTGGCGACCGCCTGCTGCGGCCACAACCTGGGCAGTGCGCTGGCCGTCGTGGCAAGGCAGGCGAGGGCGAAGAGCAGCGCTGCTGCCGCTTGCAGCCGGTACGAACTGGCAAGCAGCGCCACCGCCAGCAGCGCCGTGAGCACGCTCAGATGAATACGAAAATGCGAGAACGAATCGAGGGCTGGATGCAGCGCGCCGAGGAATCCGGCCAGCAGCGCGGCCGTGAGTGCCGTCATCGCCAGGAATGCCACCCCAGCCGTCATGTTTGAGCGCGCGCCGCCTGTTGTCATGTCAGTCGTGTTCTGCCGAATGTCGCCGGCATCTTTTTGCAGCGACATAGTCTCGCTCAGGCCTGCTTATCGGCAAAATTGCGGCCCGGGCAAGACGATGAGTTGCCTCGGCTACTGGAAAGCAGTCTCGGAGAAGCTTCTCAACTTGCGCGAATGCAGCCGCTCCATCGGCATTTCGGCCAGCTTCTCCATCGCCCTGATGCCGATGGTGAGGTGCTGCGCCACCTGCCGCTTGTAGAATTCCGTCGCCATGCCGGGCAGTTTCAGTTCGCCATGCAAAGGCTTGTCGGAGACGCACAGCAGCGTGCCGTAGGGCACGCGGAAGCGGAAGCCGTTGGCGGCGATCGTCGCCGATTCCATGTCGAGCGCGATGGCGCGCGACTGCGAAAGGCGCTGCACCGGTCCGCGCTGGTCACGCAGTTCCCAGTTGCGGTTGTCGATGGTGGCGACGGTGCCGGTGCGCATGATGCGCTTGAGATCGTAGCCGGAAAGTCCCGTTACCTCGGCGACCGCTTCCTGCAGCGCCACCTGGATCTCGGCCAGCGGCGGGATCGGCACCCAGACCGGCAGGTCGTCGTCGAGCACATGATCCTCGCGCACATAAGCATGGGCCAGCACGTAGTCGCCCAGTGCCTGCGTATTGCGCAGGCCGGCGCAGTGGCCGAGCATCACCCAGGCATGTGGCCGAAGCACCGCGATATGGTCGGTGATGGTCTTGGCATTGGACGGGCCGACGCCGATATTGACCATGGTGATGCCGCCATGGCCCGACTTCTTCAGGTGGTAGGCCGGCATTTGCGGCAGGCGCTGTGGCGGGGTGCCTTCGCTCGCCGCGCCGGCCCCGGCCTTAGTCACGAGGTTGCCCGGCTCGACGAATTCGCTGTAACCGCCGCCGCCGCTCTCCATCAGCTCGCGGGCCCGCGCCACGAACTCGTCGATGTAAAACTGGTAATTGGTGAACAGCACGAAATTCTGGAAATGCTGCGGGCTGGTCGCCGTGTAGTGCGTCATGCGGTGCAGCGAATAGTCGATGCGCTGGGCCGTGAACGGCGCCAGCGGCCTCGGCTCGCCGAACGCCACCTCGAAAGTGCCGTTGGCGATCTGGTCGTCCGTGCCGTCGAGATCCGGCACGTCGAACAGGTCGCGGATCGGCCGCCTGATCCGCTCGGCAGCCGTGCCATCGACATAGGTGCCCTCCAGGAAGGCGAAATGCAGCGGGATCGGCGTCGTCGATTCCGACACCGTGACCTGGACGCCGTGATTGCGCATGATGAGCCGAAGCTGCTCGACGAGATAGTTCTCGAACAGCTTTGGCTGGGTGATGGTGGTGGCAAAATGCCCGGGCGTCGGCATATGGCCGTAGGCCTGGCGCGAGTCGATCTGCGTGAACGAGGTGGTGGTGACGCCGATCTGCGGATAGAAGGCCCGGTAGCGCCTGCTCTCGTCGCCGCCGGCGGCGAGCTTGGCGAAGGAATCGCGCAGGAATTTGGTGTTGCGGTCGTAGAGCGCCTCCAGCGCCGCGACCGCCTTCTTGGCGTCGTCAAAACTCTGCCTGCCGAAAGGCTCCGGCATGACGACCGATTCGATGGCTTGGGGGTAGATTCGCTTTTCCATGGCCCAATATAGGGATTTGGAAGAGCGCTTGGGAGGGGGAGGCGGGCGCGAAGCCCGCCTTGCGGAGTATTTTTCTCTGGCCGTGTCAGCCACGCTGCAGGCTGACCAGCAGCACGAAGCCGATGCCTGCCTTCTTCGGCGTTGGCGCCTCGATGACCGAACCGGCGTCGGCGCGCATCATCGGCACCGCCAGCACAGGAGCGGCAAGCACCATCAGGATGAGCATCGCCCGCGGCAGGAGCCGAAGAGCTTTGAGGGTGGAGGCAGCGATGCGGTTCATGGTGGTCGTTCCGGTTTCGAGTATTGGTCGTTTCAGCGGCCGAAATGGTTCATGCAGTCCAGCCGGCAGGTATCGGCCATTCGCGGTGAGCGCGCCGGACGGCCGGCTTCGGCCACGAGGATGGCGAAGAACATGCCGAACAGGCTCATCAGCAGGCAGACGATGGTGAAGCGGCGGACAAGCATTGGTCTCTCCTTCAATGGCGAGGAGAATGCCCGAACGCCTCTGAACCGGTTCTGAGACCGATATTCATCTGCCGTTCAAATTGGCTGATGGGGTCATGACCGGCCGAAGGCCTGCGAAGTGCCTTGTCCAGCGTTGCGCTCAGAAACGGCGCTCAAAAAGAAAACGGGGCGCCGGGCCCCGTTTTTGCATCGTCATCCGTTCGACTGTCAGAGCTTGTGCCAGGTCTGGGTCTTGCAGATCAGTCCGCCCAGAACGCAGCCGCTCATTTTTAGCGAGGTGCCGGAAAGCGTCGCCTTGCCGGAATAGGTCTTGTCGGTTTCCGGGTCTGTTATTGTGCCGGTGTACTTGTTGTCGCCGGTCGCCTTGAAGGAGCCGATCGTCTTGCCGGCATATTTGCCGGACTTGAGCGTGATGGAAAACGCCCCGCCGCCGGCGATCGCCGCCGTCGATCCGGCCTGCGTCTTCCAATTGCCCTCGATCGGGTCGGCCGACGCGGCGCCTGCCATCATCAAGGTGGCCGCCAGGGCCAGGCTGACTTTTCGAAACATGCTTGTCCTTCCTTTAGGGTTCCGGCGGGCCTCGTTCCGCCTCTCTGTCCCTTACGCAAACGTAAAGCTAATCCAGCCATCGCCAAAACGAAAGCCGTGCCGCGACGGAAGCTTGCAAGGATTTCGGCCGGGTCGATCGTTGAAAATGAACGGATGGCGAAAAAGGCTTCGGTTTCCGTGGTTAGCGAAGTCTTGATTCCCGCGCCCCAAATTTTCGACGAATTTGGCGCAGATCGGCTGAATTGCTGGATTCCTATGCTTAACGGTTCTTCGCGTTTACCTCTTGTTTTAGCTTTGTTTTCTTCAAATTAAGCAAGCCATTTAACGACGGATTCAAGGCGAGCCGTCATCCTCGAAAGCATCGAAAGAGCGGCCCGCCCAGGGGACTTCCAGGGACAGAAGGAGGCAGCTCTCGGGAGCAGACAGGGGATTGAAATGGCACGCTTTGAAATGCTTGAAGCCGGCTTCGGCGCCATGGGGGCAACTGCCCAGGCCGACATTCTTTTCGAACTGGGCATGATGTATGCGACCGGCCGCGATTGCGAGACCGACGTCATTGCCGCCCACAAATGGTTCAACATCGCCGCGATCAAGGGATCGCTCCGCGCCGCCGAGCTGCGCTCGGAATTGTCGGCATCGATGTCGAAGGCCGAGATCGCCAAGGCGCTGCGCGAAGCGCGCGAATGGATGACGATGCACTGATTTTGCGGGGTAAGGCCCGGAAGCTCTTAAGGGACAAGGCCGCAAAAAGACGGCCGGTTAACCAGACCAAGAACGCGGCAGGTCAACGAACTCAAGCCGTGCGACAACACAGGGAAGCGAGCGGGTTCAGGCGCGCGGGGCGCCGGGAAGCTCGACTGCAAAAGCCGCGACCGGCCGGGACAAGGCCGGCGCGGCTTTTGCATTTGCGCAGTCTCCGCCTGTATGGGAACGGCGGCTTGGCCCAAGAACTCCCCGTCGAAATGAACCAAATCCCGATACATTGTGCTCTCGACAGTTCCGGCGAAGGGTGAAATTGTCCCGGCTCTCTGGAAGAAGCGTGGCCGGAACGGCCGCGCGCAAGTGGAGGAGTTCTATTGTCATGAAAAGATTGAGTGTTTTGAGCGCGGCCGCATTGGGCCTGACGATGAGCGCATCGGTTGCCTTCGCCGACGACATCACGATTTCGGTGGTCGGCCCGATGACCGGGCAGCTCGCCAACATCGGCGACCAGTTCAAGCAGGGCGCGCAGGCCGCGGCGGATGCCATCAATTCCGCCGGAGGTGTCAACGGCAACAAGATCAAGATCGACATCCAGGACGACCAATGCGATCCGAAGCAGGCGGTGTCGGTCGCCAATCGCATCGTTGCCAACGGCGTCAAGTTCGTCGACGGCCATGCCTGCTCGGGCTCGAGCATTCCCGCTTCCGCCGTCTACGCCGAAGCCGGCACCCTGATGATGAGCCCGGCCTCGTCGAATCCGGAACTGACCGACGCCGCGGCCAAGGCCGGCTGGCCGACGATCATGCGCCTCTACACGCGTGACGATGCGCAGGGCGCTTTCATCGGTCCATGGATCGCCAAGAAATATGCCGGCAAGAACGTCGTCGTCCTGCACGACAAGAGCGCCTACGGTCAGGGCGTTGCCGATGCTGTCAAGGCGACCATGAATGCCGGCGGCCTCAAGGAGGTCGACTATGAAGGCATCAATGCCGGCGAGAAGGACTATTCGGCTTTGGTCACCAAGCTGAAAGAGCTCAAGGCCGACGTCGTCTATTTCGGCGGCTACCATCCGGAGGCCGGCTTGATCCTGCGCCAGGCAGCGGAGCAGAACGTCAAGTTCCAGCTGATCATGCCGGACTCGATCGCCTCGCCGGAATTCTGGCAGATCGCCGGCCCGGCCGGTGAAGGCACGATGTTCGTCTTCCCCTCGGATCCGCAGTCGAAGCCGGAAGCGAAGGAGGCCGTGGCCAAGATCAAGCAAGGCGGCTTCACACCGGAAGGTTTCACGCTGTTCTCCTATGCAGTGATCCAGGCGGTGGCCGAAGGCGTCAAGCGCGCCGGCACCGACGACCCGGCCAAGGTCGCCGAGGCGCTGAAGGACGGCAAGCCGATCAGCACCGTGGTCGGCGACGTGATCTTCGACGAGAAGGGCGACCTGAAGAACGCCAGCTACGACATCAACCAGTGGCACGACGGCAAATACGCGCCGATCAAGCCGTAATTCGTTCTGCAGATCGATTGGAAATGGCCGGGATTTGTCCCGGCCGTTTTCGTATGTGCCTTGGCACTGATTTGGAGGCCAGTTCGGCGCTCTACGGCGCCCCCCTGGAGTCCTGCCGCCCCAGCCAGTTTGTCCCGTTGCCGATCCAAGGCGACCGGCAGCTCAGCCCCGTGCGTCCTCGAACCGCACCAGCACCGTGCCGTCGCTCACTTGCGCGCCTTCGGCCGCGATCTCGGCAATCACCCCATCATGGGGTGCGGCGATCGTGTGCTCCATCTTCATCGCTTCGAGGATCAGGAGCGGCTGGCCCTTGATAACGGTATCGCCCGCTGCCGCGCGCACCAGCTTGACCAATCCCGGCATCGGCGCGCGCAGGCTGTCCGACGCGGCCGCGGCCTCATCCGCCTTGGCCAGCGGATCCGGCACCGTGAATGTATATCCGACCGCTCCTTCGAACACCGTGACATGGCCCGGCCAGCGCGCGCTGCGCGGCATGCTCCTGAGGTCGTGCGCGTTGATCGCGTCATGCGGCGCCTCCAGCGCCACCTGGAAGCGGCCGTCAGGCCGCGCCGATACCCGGGCCAGGATGTTCTCCTCGCCGTAACGCAACCGGGTGCGGCGCGCCAGCGTATGGAAATGCGCGTAGCCGGCGAGCGAGGACCACGGATCGGCGGCCGGACCCGCCGTGCTTGCGTCGGT
>NZ_RZSN01000146.1:0-15181 GCF_003997315.1 Mesorhizobium sp. M1A.F.Ca.IN.020.04.1.1 | reverse complement strand
CTGGTAGGCCGATTCCGAACCGTCGCCCGCCGCGACGTTGATCGGCGCATCGGTGCCGGACTTGCCGGCCGCCGCGAGCGACGGCCCCATAAAGTCGAAATAGAGGTCGTTGATCGCCAGCGAATGGGTCCATTGATCGCCGTATTTCTGCAGCAGCGAGGTGGTGAGCTGCGGCATGCGCTGCGAGGTCTCGGCGATCGGCGTGTCGACATATTCGAGCACCTTCCCGCCGAGATCCTCGATCTCCTTCTTCATCCGGTCCGCCTTGGCGATAGCGATCTGGTAGGTGGAATCGGTGAAGATGATGACGCCGGGCTTGCCCTTGGCGTCGACAAAGGCCCAGTCGGCCGCCGCCTTCGAAACTTGCATTGGATCGGTCGAGACGTTGGCGACGATGCCGAGATCGTCGATCGGGCCGACGGTCGGCGCGGCGTGCCAGGCCACCATCGGGATCTTGGCCGCCTTGGCCTGCTCCATCGCCGGCTTCTGCTCGACGGCGTCGAAGCCGTTGATGATGATGCCATCGGGATTGAGCGCCAGCGCCTGGCCGAAGGCAGCGGTGCGGCCGCCGATGGAGCCGGCGCCGTCAAGCGTCTTGACCGTCCACCCCAGGGCGGCAGCGGCTTCCTCGACACCCTTGGTGACGCCGAGGATGCCGCCGTTCTTCATGTCGGCGCCGAGCACGACGATGGTCTTGCCGGCTGCCCCTTTCGGTCCCGTGGTCGGTCCGTCCCACTTCTCGACCTTGCTGGCATATTTATCGACCACCGCTTTGGCGTCGGCCATCGGGTCGGCCAGCGCCGGCGAGGCGATGCCAAGCGCCAGGCAGGCAATTCCGAGCTGTAGGACTGTTCTGCGCTGCATATCGTTTCTCCCATTAAGCATTGTCGGTTGTATTTGTTGATTGGCTGGTGGCTGGTCGGCTGGTGGGCGCGGATGCCGGCACCACCGCGCCGCGGCGCCGCTGCGCGTAGCCGGCAATGCCGATCGCGACGAGCAGGGTGACGCCGTTGAACAACGGCTCTACCCAGAACGACCCGCCGAACTGCTGGATGCCGGAAATGCCTACGGCGAGGATGACGACGCCGACGATCGTGCCCCAGACGTTGACGCGGCCCGGCTTGATGGTGGTCGATCCGAGGAATGCGCCGACCAGGGCCGGCAGCAGGTATTCGAGGCCAACACTGGCCTGGCCGATCCTGAGCTTCGAGGCCAGCAGCACGCCGCCCAAGGCGGTGAGCGCGCCGGAGGCGACGAAGGCCCCCATGACGAATTTCTGCACCGGAATGCCGTTGAGCGCGGCCGCCTTCGGATTGGCGCCGATGGCGTAGAGGTAGCGGCCAAGCGGCATATATTCGAGCACCAGCCACATCACCAGCGCCAGCACGACCACGTAGTAGCCGGTGATCGGCAGGCCGAACAGCATGGTGCCGTTGAGGGAAAGGAAACCGTCGGGAAGCACGCCGACGACCTGGCGGCCGCCCGTGTACCACATTGCCAAAGCGTAGAGCACCGTGCCGGTGCCGAGTGTGGCGATGAAGGAATCGATGCGCGCCACCTCGACCAGCAGGCCGTTGATGAAGCCGGTGAGCACGCCGAGCAGGATGACGATGAGCACCGCGAGCGGCCAGGGCACGCCGAATGCGGTTTGCAGGCTGATGGCAAGGATGTGCCAGAGCACGATGCCGTAGCCGACGGTGAGGTCGATGCGGCCCGAAGCCATCGGAATCATCGCCGCCAGCGACAAGAGCGCGATGATCGCCTTGTCGGAAACGATCGAGCGCAAATTGAGCAGCGTCGGGAACGTCCGCGGCAGGAGCAGCGAGAAGAGCAGGATCAGGAGCAGCGTCAGGATCGGCAGGCCGTAGACCGGCAGATAGCGCGCCGCCTTCTGGCCGTAGCTCAGTCCGGCGAGCTCCGAACGGGTCGGCTCCAGCGCCGTCGATTTGATCGAGTTCATGGATCCTCCTCAGGCGGCTTCGGACACGGAAGCGGCGCTGATGAGCGCCGCCGTCGTCAAGGCATCGCCGGCGAGCTCGCGCACGATGCGATTGTGCGAGAAGACGAGCGCGCGGTGACAGATGTGGGCGACTTCCTCGAAATCGGTGGAGACGACGATCACTGCCAGCCCGGCTTCGACCGCGGCGGCGATCAGCCGATAGATCTCGGCCTTGGCGCCGACATCGACGCCCGCAGTCGGATCCTCGGCGATCAGAAGCTTACGGCCCGTCGCCAGCCAGCGGCCGACGACCACCTTCTGCTGGTTGCCGCCAGAGAGCGCCTCGATCGGCAGGTGCGGGTCATTGGGCCGCAGCCCTAGCCGTGCGCCGAGCTCCCGCGTCAGCTCGCTTTCCCGGGCCGGCTTCATAAAGGAGAAGAGCCCGCGGCCGACGGCCGAGGGGTTGAGATACATGTTCTCGCGCACCGAGAGCGACAGCGCCACGGATTCCTCGGTGCGGTCACGCGCAATCAGTCCGACGCCGGCGGCAAGAGCGGCGCCGACCGAGGACAGGTCGAGGCGCTTGCCGTCGAGCCAGACCAAGCCGTCGAAAGCTTCAGTCCCAAACAGCGCACGGCCGACAGCTTCCTGCCCGGCGCCGCGCAGGCCGACCAGGCCAAGCAACTCGCCGGACCGTGCCTCGAAGCGAACCGGACCGACACTGCCGCAGGTGAGGTTTTCCACCCTGAGCCGTTCCGGCCCGTCCTGCCAATGCGACTTGGCAAACATCTGGTGCGCCGGCCGGCCGACGATGAGATCGACCAGTTCCTGCGGCGTGGTCTCGGCCACCGGCTTGACCGCGACCATGCGGCCGTCGCGCATGACGGCGACGCGGTCGGCGATGCGGAACACCTCGTCCAGCCGGTGCGAGACATAGATCATGCCGACGCCGCGCGCGCGCAGCGGCCGGAGCGCCTCGAACAGGCGCTCGACCTCGTCCGCCGGCAGGCTCGCCGTCGGCTCGTCGAGGACCAAGACGTCGGCCTCGGTGGCCAAAGCCCGGGCAATCGCCACCAGAGACTTTTCGGTGCGGGAGAGGTCCTGCACTCGCGTCGCCGGATCGAAGGCACAGCCGACCAGCGCCAGCGCGCGCTCGGCGCGGCGCTCGGTGTCTTGCCAGTCGATCAGGCTGATGCGGCGCGAAAAACCCTGCGCCATGCCGACATTCTCGGCCACGGTCATCCATTCGATCAAGCCGAGGTCCTGATGGATGAAGGCGACCTTCTGCGGCTGATTGGGGCGGGGCGGGCGATGGTGATAATCCTCGCCGCGAAAGCGGATCGTGCCCTGGTCGCGCTTGTGGATGCCGGCGAGCGTCTTGATGAGCGTGGATTTGCCGGCGCCGTTCTCGCCGAGCAGCGCGACGATCTCGCCCTCATGGATGTCGAGCGAGACCGACTTCAGCGCCAGGGTGCCGCCAAAGCGCTTGGAGATGTCGATGAATTCGATGAGCTTGGGCCGCATTTTTTGGCCTCCTCCCAAGCCAAGCAAATGACTGAATTGCGACCGATGTTATCGCTAACATTTATGCAGGTCAAGTCTTGAAAATGGATCAACGCGCCGGCTATCGATGAGGCGGTTTTCGCGGAGAAGCACCATGTTCGGAGACATTGAAGGCGCTGGGTTCGAAGTTCTCAACGAGCGGTTCGAGCGGTGTTTCGTCGGTCACGTTGCGGTCGAGCGGCTGTGGACCGGCGGGCGCTGGCTCGAGGGCCCGGCGTGGTTCGCCGCCGGCCGGTATCTTCTTTTCTCCGACATCCCGAATGACCGCATCATGCGCTACGACGACACCAGCGGCACGGTCTCGGTCTTCCGCTCGCCGTCAAACAACGCCAACGGCAACACCGTCGATTTCCAAGGGCGGCTTGTCACCTGCGAGCATCGCGCGCGGCGCGTCGACCGCACCGAGCATGACGGCTCGATATCGGTGATCGCCGACCGCTTCGAAGGCAGGCGCTTGAACTCGCCCAACGATGTGGTGGTGCGCTCGGATGGCACGGTATGGTTTTCCGACCCGCCCTACGGCATCGCCACCGACTACGAGGGCGACCGCGCCGAGCAAGAGATCGAGGGATGTCATGTCTATCGTGCCGATCCTGCAACCGGTGAGGTAACGCGAGTTGTCTCGACTATGGCAAAACCCAACGGCCTCGCCTTCTCCCCGGACGAGACGATCCTCTATGTCGGCGACACAGGCGTCACGCATCAGAAGGACGGGCCAAGGCACATCCGCAAGTTCGCTGTCGAGGGCAACAATCTGCGCGAACTCGGCGTTTTCACCACCTGCACGGCCGGTCTGTTCGACGGGTTCAGGGTGGACACGACCGGCCGCGTCTGGGCAGGGGCCGGCGACGGCGTCCACTGCTTCGATCCAGACGGCACGCTGATCGGCAAGATCCGCATCCCGGAGACGGTGGCCAACCTGACTTTCGGCGGTCCCAAGCGCAATCGCTTGTTCATCACGGCGCGGCAGTCGCTTTACGCGGCTTTCGTGGTGGCGAACGCCGCGGGGCGGGGGTGAAAACCGCGACCTGAGCTCCGCGACGTCGGCTGCGGTCTCAGCTGCTCCGCGTGGCGACAAACGTTGCCGCCGCCTTCAGCAAATCCGCCTGCTCGCCATAGGGCTCCAGCAGCGCATGCGCCTGGTCGATCAGGCCGTGGAGCTGCTCGCGCGCCCAATCGGCTCCGTGCAGCGCAGCAAGTGTCGCCTTGCCGGCGGCGGCGTCCTTCTTGGTCGCCTTGCCCATCTGCTTTGCGTCGGCGGTGAGATCGAGCAGGTCGTCGGCTAGCTGGAAGGCAAGACCGATCGCCGAGCCGAACTCCGCCAGCCTTTCACGGTCGACGGCGGATGCGCCGGCGATGATGGCGCCTGCTTCGCAGGCAAAACGGATCAGCGCGCCTGTCTTCATCGCCTGCAGACGGATGATGCCGGCCTCGTCCGGCCGCTTGCGCTCGGCCTCGAGGTCGAGCGTCTGGCCGCCGACCATGCCGCCGGTTCCGGCGGCGCGGGCGAGCGCCAGCACCAGCGCCGCCCGCCGCTCGGCCGGCAACGCCGTCGCCTCGTCGGCGATGATGTCGAAGGCCAAAGTCAACAGCGCGTCGCCGGCAAGGATCGCGGTTGCCTCATCGAAAGCTTTGTGCACCGTAGGCTGGCCGCGGCGCAGATCGTCGTCGTCCATGGCAGGAAGATCGTCATGGATCAGCGAATAGCAATGCACGCATTCGAGCGCGGCGGCGACGCGCAGCGCCGCCTCGTCATTTGCCGAAAACAGCGCCGCGCTTTCCATCACCAGAAAAGGGCGGAGCCGCTTGCCGCCGTTGAGCACGCCATGGCGCATCGCCGCCATCAGGCGTTCCGGCCGGGCGATCTCGCCGGAGAGCAGAGGCGCATCGAAGACCTGCCGCAGCAGGACCTCGACTGCTGCGGCGCGCGTAAAAAGCGCGGATTCGAAGGCCACCTGGTCGTCTTTCAACATGGCCGGACCGGTAGCCGACACTCAGACGTTGCGCAAGCAGCCTCGCGCCATTATGCCGAAGTAGCGGGTGGCACGGGTGGGGCGACTTGACGGAACCGATCGTCGAACATGAAAGCGAAGGGCTGGACATGGCACGGCCGCGGCGCCTGAACCGCGCCGGTCTCAAGCGCCTTGGCCGGCGCTGCCTGGTCGCGGCGATCGTGCTGGCCGCGATGCCGGTCGCGCTCACCTTTCTCTATCTGCCGCCCTTCGTGCATCCGGTTTCGACGCTGATGCTGAAGGATCTTGTCACCTTCTCCGGCTACGACCGGCGCTGGGTTTCGATCGACGATGTGGCGCCGGTGCTCATGCATTCGGTGATCATGTCGGAAGACGGGCAGTTCTGCTTCCATCGGGGCGTCGACCTCGGCGAATTGCGCGGCGTGGTCGACGATGCGCTTGCCGGCGAGGCAACGCGCGGCGCCTCCACCATCACCATGCAGACGGTGAAGAACCTGTTTTTGTGGTCGCGGCCGCTCGGCAGCGTGCGCAAGGTCGTCGAGCTGCCTCTGGCCGTCTATTTCGATGCGGTGATGTCGAAGCGCCGCATCATGGAGATCTATCTTAACATCGCGGAATGGGGGCCAGGCATATACGGCATCGAGGCGGCCGCGCAGCATCATTTCGGCGTCTCGGCCAGGCAATTGTCGCGCCGGCAGGCAGCGTTGCTTGCCGTCAGCCTGCCCAACCCGATCGCGCGCAATCCGGCCAGGCCAGGCCCGGGTTTGAGGCGTCTCGCCAATCTGATCGAGCGGCGCGCCGGGCGTTCGGGCGCCTATGTCGGTTGCCTCGAATAAGATGAAGCGGCGCCGGCTCAAAAAAATTCGTGCCAGTGCTGGCCAAAACGGCGCAAGGCGTGTATAGGCACCCGACTTTCTCAGATTATGGCCTCGATGCGGCCCTTTCGCGAGGGTTGCCGGGGCATTTTGACCATGTAGTGGAGCATATCCATGGCCGTTCCAAAAAGAAAAACTTCTCCGTCGAAGCGCGGCATGCGCCGCTC
This sequence comes from Mesorhizobium sp. M1A.F.Ca.IN.020.04.1.1, assembly GCF_003997315.1. Taxonomy (NCBI): domain Bacteria; kingdom Pseudomonadati; phylum Pseudomonadota; class Alphaproteobacteria; order Hyphomicrobiales; family Phyllobacteriaceae; genus Mesorhizobium; species Mesorhizobium sp. M1A.F.Ca.IN.020.04.1.1. Next base: position 8,664 of record NZ_RZSN01000146.1, on the reverse strand, counting down.
GGCCGACGCCCTCAAGGCCCCGACCTATGTCGAGGACAAGAGTTCCGGCGAAATGCGCCGGCCGCACCACATCGACCTGAAGACCGGCATGTATCGCGGCCGCCAGGTGCTGGAGCCGAAGGAAAGCTGAGAAGCTTGCACGGGAAAGCTGAGAAGCTTCCATGGTTGTGACGTTTTCAGAGGACCGGCCGCTGGCCGGTCTTTTTGATTCTGGCGACGGATGAAGGTCCTCGCGTTGGCTGGGCACGAGCCGCCGAAAAGGCAGCGGAAAAACGGCTGACATCGTTATTTCATTAGGATTTAGAGCGTGTTCGGCGCCATCGCCGAAAAGCCTTGACGGCGTGCCCGCCGCGCCTTTTACAAAAGGGTGCCTCATTGGAGACGCCCAGATGTTCGGTGCCATCCCGCTGCTGATCGTGCCCTTCGTCCTCTACAACCTCGGACTGCTCGGCCTGTTCGGCGGCGGCGACGATCCGTGGACGATCGAAATGTTCTCGTTCCGGATGATGTCGGGCGGCGTCTTCTCGATGACGCTCGGCGACCTGATGGTGCTAATCGGGCTGATCTTCCTCTTCGTCGAGATATCGAAATCGGTGCGCACCACCAATGCGTCGATCCTGGATCATCTGTTGTCGACGCTGGTCTTCATCGCCTTCCTGGTCGAGTTCCTGCTGGTGAAGGGCGCCGCGCATTCCGTGTTCTTCACGTTGATGATCATCGCGCTGTTCGATGTGCTGGCCGGCTTCTCCGTGTCGATGCGGTCGGCAAGCCGGGATATCAACTTAAACTAGGATTGCACCCGGCGACCCGGGGTCCAAAACGCCGTCAACCCGCGGCGGCGGCCTGAGGCTTACGGGCGACAACCGCCTCATAGGCGGCCTGCAGCTGCCGGCGCACGGTCGGCGTGCCGGGCGGCGTCTTCACCGGCGCTCCAAGATGTTCGTGGCGCAATTCGTCCATGAACCGATCCCACAACGGCGGGCCGCCTTTTTCGAGCAGTTCGGCTCGGATCGACAGCTCCTCGCTGACCGGCAGCCAGACGCGGCCCCAGGCGCCGAGATGCGCCATGATCGGCACAAGGGTGATTGCCATCTCGGTCAGGCTGTAGATCGCCTTCTGCTTGTGGCTGGGATCGTCCGCCTTGGTCAGGAGGCCGAGCTCCATCAGCCGCTTCAGGCGATCGGCCAGGATGTTGGAGGCAATGCCTTCGATCGAGCCGTTGAGCAATTCCCGAAAATGACGCCTGCCGCCGAAGATAATGTCGCGCAGGATGATCAGGCTCCAGCGGTCGCCGAAAACTTCCAGCGACAGATTGATCGGGCAGCCGGAGCGGTGCTCGGTGTTCATGCCAGTCTCCAAAAAACCGGTTGCACTATGATATCAGCCTGCTTATCGTGCAACTGATTGCAATATGCAAGCAGATTGAGAGATAGAGGAGGGAAGGATGACCGTCTTGCCTCGCCCTGAGATCCATTCGGAAAGCTTCGGCGACCCGGCCGACCCGGCGATCCTTCTGATCATGGGCGCCATGGCCTCGATGCTCTGGTGGCCGGAAGCCTTTTGCCGGGCGCTTGCCGAGCGCGGCGGTTTCGTCATCCGCTACGACAATCGCGACACTGGTCTCTCGACCAAGTATACGCCGGGCGCGCCGCCCTACAGGTTCGAGGACATGGTCGATGATGCCGTCCGTGTGCTCGACGATCACAATATCGCCAAGGCGCAGGTCGTCGGCATGTCGATGGGCGGGATGATCGCGCAGATCGTAGCGCTGAAATATCCCGAACGGGTCAGCGCGCTCACCGTGATCTCCAGCTCACCGCTCGGTGTCGATACGTCCGGTTTGCCGGGGACGAGCGAGGCCTACCGAGAGCATTCCGCCGAAGGTGCGGATGTCGATTGGTCGAACCGGCAACAAGTGATCGACTTCATGGTCAGGGACGCTCGCGCAATCGCCAGCACCCTGCATTCGTGCGACAGCGAACGGACACGTGCGATGATCGAGGAGGACTACGATCGGTCCGGCGGTCTCGCCAGCGCCACCAACCACTTCCTGCTGAAGAGCAGCGGCCCGGAGCGGCGAGTAAGGGATTTGACCGTGCCGCTGCTCGTCATCCACGGCACTACCGATCCGCTCTTCCCGATCGAGCACGGCGAGGCGCTCGCCGGCGCGGTTGCCGGCGGCAGGCTGGTGCGGATCGAAGGCGGCGGCCACGAACTGCACCGCAACGATTGGCCGCAAATCCTCGAAGCCATCGCCGCATTTGGCTAGCCCGGCGGGATTAGGATTGACACCAGCGGTCTGCGAAAATAGTTAAGTGATCACTTCAGTATTGCCTCGATCTCCGCCGACAGGAGAAAAAATGTCCCTGACGCTGTATTTCCATCCGCTCGCGTCCTTCTGCTGGAAGCCGCTGATCGCGTTCTACGAAAACAACACGCGGTTTGCGCCTCAGATCGTCGATCTCGGCGATGCGCAGTCACGCGCGGCTTTCCTGAAGGTTTCGCCGACGGGCAAGATGCCGGCCCTGCGCGATGACGCGCGGGGCCGCACGGTGCTGGAATCGACCATCGTAATCGAATATCTCACCGCCTATTATCCCGGGCCGGTCGAGCTCATTCCCGCCGACGTCGACCTCGCCATCAAGGTGCGCCAGGCAGACCGCTTCTACAACTTCTACGTGCAGGAGCCGATGCAGAAGATCGTCGGCGACCGGCTGCGGCCAAAGGACAAGACCGATCCGTTCGGAGTCGAGCAGGCGCGCGAGCAGCTGCGCAATTCCTACGCCATCATCGAACGGGAGATGCAGTCAAAAACGTGGGCGGTCGGCGACCACTTCACTTTGGCCGACTGCGCCGCCTCGCCGGAGCTGTTTTACGCCAACAAGGTCGAGCCGTTCGGCGACAAATTTCCCGCCGTGAAACGCTATCACGACCGTCTGCTCGAACGGCCGAGCTTCGCCCGCGTGATCGAGGAGGCGCAGCCCTATTTCAAGTTCTTCCCCTACAACAATGGCTAAGCCTCGATGCTGCATGATCCCGCCCAGCTCGATCTGATGTTCCAGGCGCTTGCCGATCCCGCCCGGCGCCATATGGTGGAACGTCTGTCGCGCGGACCGGCATCGGTCAGTCAGCTCGCCGAGCCGCTGGCGATGTCGCTGTCGGCCGTCGTCCAGCATCTCGCCGTTCTTGAGACGAGCGGGTTGGTGAGCACCGAGAAGCTTGGCCGGGTGCGAACCTGCCGGATCGAGCCAAACGCATTGCGGGCAGCCGAGCATTGGATCAACGAGCGGCGACTGGCCTGGGAACGCCGGCTCGACCGGCTCGGCGATTTTCTCACGGACATCACCGACCAAACCTGAAGGGGCCCGTCATGACCGAACGATCCGTCGTCCATTCCACCTTCGTCATCGAACGCCTCTATCCGGCGCCGCCCGAAAAGGTCTATTTCGCGCTCAGCGATCCGGCGGCCAAGAAGCGCTGGTTCTTCGATCCCGACAACCCGATGCCGAGCCGGCATGAAATGGACTTTCGCATCGGCGGCAAGGAGGTGAATGCCGGCTGCCCGAGCGACGGGCAGACGCATTTCTTCAACGCCGTCTACCAGGACATCGTGCCGAACAAACGCATCGTCTACAGCTATGAGCTGCTGTTCGGCGAAACCCGAGTTTCGGTTTCGCTGGCGACGATCGAGCTCATCGCGGAAGGCAGGGGAACGCGACTGATCCTGACGGAGCAAGGGGCCTTCTTCGACGGCATCGACTCGCCGGCCACGCGCGAGCATGGCACCGGCGAACTGCTCGACGCGCTTGGCGCGGCGCTGCAGGGAGCGAACTGAGGGCCTCTGGCTGGTGGCCAGCGGTCACTCTCCAGGGGAGAGTTCCCAGAACTGATCCAGCCAGACATTCAGCCTGAGGAAGCCGGCGGTGCTGACGGCGTAGACGCGTTTGGTGCCCTCGGCCCTGGCTTTGACCAGACCGGCGTCGAGCAGGACTTTCAGATGCTGGGAAACGGCCGGGCGCGAAACCGGCAAACCGGCGGCCAACTCATTCACCGTCTTGGGACCGCGCCGGAGCTCTTCCAAGAGATAGCGCCGGTTGGGATCGGCTATCGCCACGAAAGCGTCGGAAAACATCATGCCTCATTTGTGGGGCAAAGTTCCCCAAATCTCAACCATCGGTTTCAACCTTTGTGCGCGGGTCGAGCCGCAAGGCTTCCGGCGTGACGGCGCGGTCGGCCGGCTGCGTCTTGAAGGCATCGCGGTTCTCGATCGGAACCGGCGCGCGGGCGCGGATGCGGAGCAGCGTGTAACCGGCAAGGCAGAGATGCGCGAGCGCGGTCGCAAGGAAGAGCGCTTCGGGGCGCAGCCAGCCCATCAAAGCGGCGGCCAGCAGCGGTCCGATCATGGTGCCGAAGCCATAGAGCAACAGCAGGCCGCCGGAAATCTTGACGAAATCCTCCGCCCGCGCGTGGTCGTTGGCATGCGCGACGGCGATCGAATAGAGCGTGTAGGCGAAGGCGCCGTAGGCGGCCGTCAGCAAGATGACGAAAACGCCGGAACGCGGCTCGACCAGAAAGACCAGCACGGCAAACAGTGCCGCGCCGAAGGCTGCGCCCGCCAGCACGAAACGGCGGTCCGTGGTGTCGGATAGCCGGCCCGCGGGAAGCTGCATGGCCGCGCCGGCGATGACCACCAGACTCATCATCAGCGCGATCTCGGCGGTAGAGATGCCGATGCGGGCGCCATAGACGGCGCCGAGCGTGCCCCAGGCGCCATTGGCTATGCCGATCAGAAGGCAGGCAACCGCCGACACGGGCGAATTGGCGTAGAGGCCTTTGACGTCGAGCTTGACATCCTGCAGCGGCTTCGGATGCGACTGGGTCGACACCGCAGTCGGAAGGAGCGACAGGCAGAACAGGATGCCGGTGATCATGAACAGCGAGGCCGATTTCACATCGCCGCCGGCGACGATCATCTGGCCGCCCATGATCGAAGCATAGGTGACCATCATATAGAGGCCGAAGACGGTGCCGCGATTCTCGTTGGTGGCCTTCTCATTCAGCCAGCTTTCGATGACCATGAAGGCGCCGGCCATGGTGAAGCCGGTGAAGGCGCGCAGCAGGATCCAGAAATACTCGTCGATGATGAGGCCGGTGAGGAGCGCAATGATTGCGCCGGAGGCGGCGAAGGCGCCGAACGCCCTGACATGACCGGCACGGCGCACCAGCCGCGGCGCGAAGAAACAGCCAGTGACGAAGCCGCCGGCCCATGCCGTGCCCATCAGGCCGAGCGAGGCGGTCGAGAACCCCTCAAGCTGGCCGCGCAGCGGCAAAAGCAGGCCATGCAGGCCGGAGGCCGCCAGCAGGAACGCGGTGCCGCGCAGCAGCGAGAGGATCGGTCGGTAGGTTGCGAACATAGGCTGATCCGGCTGGTAATTTCGAAGCGCAGGTCTGTTTGAGAGTGCAGCTCTGGCAGTCGCTTTCAGGCTTTTCCGGGGCGGCTGGCCATGCAGCCAGGATTATCCGCGGCGAAAGAGTGCCTCGGCGGCGGATTTGGTGGCGCCCCTGGCGGCCCGCTCAGCTTCCAGCCTCGCGATCTCTTCGCGCAGCAGGTCAATGCGCTCGGACAAATCATCGACAGACAGCAGCGACAGATCCTGTCCGATCTCGTGTGGGCGGGGCTTCTTCCTGGGTTCGTCGTCGAAGATCGCCATCGTCGCTTCTCCCTGATTTCACCATTTGCCTGATTTGGTAATGAGCATACATAGGGCAGGGATGCCGATGCAAACAGCCGGCCAGCGGCATGAGGAAACGGGACAATTCATGGCAAGCGGACAGCATATTCCGGCAAAGATGACGGCGATCGCAATCTCGCAGCCTGGCGGTCCCAAGGTGCTGAAGCCGGAGACGCGCGACGTGCCCACGCCCGGCCCCGGCGAGGTCCTCATCCGCGTGCACGCGGCCGGCGTCAACAGGCCTGACGTGCAGCAGCGCAAAGGCGCCTATCCGCCGCCGCCCGGCGCCTCGGACCTGCCCGGGCTCGAGGCGGCCGGTGAGATCGCGGCGCTCGGCGACGCGATATCGCGCTGGCGCACCGGCGACCGGGTCTGCGCGCTGACGCCGGGCGGCGGCTATGCCGAATATGTCAAGGTCCATGCCGGCAGCGTGCTGCCGATCCCTGCGGGCTTTACCTATTCCGAGGCCGCGGCCGTGCCGGAGAACTACTTCACCGTCTGGCACAACGTGTTCGAGCGCGGCGGGCTGAAGAAAGGCGAGACGCTGCTTGTCCATGGCGGCTCGTCCGGCATCGGCACGACGGCCATACAGCTCGCCTCGGCATTCGGTGCCTATGTCGTCACCACGGCCGGCAGCAAGGAGAAGTGCGACGCCTGTCTTGGGCTCGGCGCCGACCGGGCGATCAATTATCGCCAGCAGGACTTCGTTGCCGAGGTCAAGGACGCAACCGGCGGCCGGGGCGCCGACGTCATCCTCGACATGGTGGGCGGCGACTATGTGGCGCGCAACTACGACGCCGCGGCGGTCGAAGGACGCATCGTCCAGATCGCCGTACAGGCCGGTGCGGTCGCCAGCACCGACTTCGCAAAGCTCATGGTCAAGCGCCTTGTCCATACCGGCTCGACGCTTCGGCCGCGCACTGTCGAATTCAAGGCAGCCATCGCGGCGGCGCTCGAGGCTCAGGTCTGGCCGCTGCTCGGCACCCGCAAGGTCGCTCCGGTCATGGACATGATCTTCCCACTGACGGAGGCCTGGCGGGCGCATGAGCGGATGGAGGAGGGCGAGCATATCGGCAAGATCGTCCTCGACGTCGGCTAGGATGTCGCCCGATAGGTGAGGCCGGCCTGCAAACAATTGTGTCCTGCGCTTCCGCTGCTCACGTTCCGCTCCGGTTTGCGGACCAACCGTTTTGGGCTTGGCCTAACCTGAATCCTCGACGCATCCTGGGCGTTCGGATCCCTGACGAGAGACTGAACAAAGGCCTAATGCTGCAATGCACAAAATGCATTGCCGCCATGCAAAAGAGTCCGTTCAATTCGTAGGCAAGGGTGCCTATTTACGCGGCATCGAACAACTGATCCCGTGAATGGAGGACTGAAATGAACCCGATCCGCGCTTTCCGCAACTGGCGCCTCTACAATGAGACGGTGCGTGAGCTGAACAAGCTGAACGCCCGCCAGCTGAACGACCTCGGCATCAACCGCGGCGACATCGAGCGTATCGCTCGCCAGGCTCTTTGATTTGAAGCACGACCCGGCCGCAAGGCTGGGCCGTAGTCTCGAAGCCAGAGCCGTCTCAGACGCTTGCTCGTCTCCGGTTCCGAACCCGCTGGACTCCGTCCGGCGGGTTTTGTCTTTTTGGGTCCCAGCTGCTCCCCTCCCAAAAACATTGCGAAATCGTGACGGAGCGTTTATACAGGCCGCGAATTTCCCATTTTGGTGGCTCTAAAACCACCGCCCGCGCGGGAACGCGGGCGAACGAGAAGGATTTTTGACATGGCCAATACGCTGCTGATGCCCAAGGCCACCGCCGTCTGGCTGGTCGACAACACCGCGCTCTCCTTCGAGCAGATCGCGCAGTTCTGCGGGCTGCATCCGCTGGAGGTCAAGGCGATCGCGGACGGCGAGTCGGCGCAGGGCATCAAGGGCATGGACCCGATCATGACCGGCCAGCTCACCCGCGACGAGATCGCGCGCGGCGAGAAGGATCCGAACCATCGGCTGAAACTCTCGGACCCCAAGGTGCGGGTGCCGGAATCGAAGCGCAAAGGCCCGCGCTACACGCCGCTGTCGAAACGCCAGGACCGGCCGAACGCCATTCTCTGGCTGGTACGCAACCATCCCGAACTCAAGGATGCGCAGATCGCGCGGCTGGTCGGCACGACCAAGTCGACGATCGAGCAGATTCGGGAGCGCCGGCATTGGAACTCGGCCAATCTGCAGCCGATGGACCCGGTGACGCTGGGCCTGACCTCGCAGATCGACCTCGACATGGAAGTCAACCGCGCCTCGCGCGGCCGCGAGCAGGCACAGCCGGCTGCCGGCGACACGCTGCTGCCGGCGGCGCTGACCGAAAGGCTGACGCCGGCTCCGGAGAAGCCGAAGGACGAGGATCAGGAGCTCGACGCCAATGCCGTGTTCGCCAAGCTTTCGGCGCTGAAGTCGAAGGACAAGAAAGAAGACGGGGAAGAGGAGTAAGGTCTCCCAGCCCGACAAAAAAGCCCGCTTCGCGCGGGCTTTTTTGTCGGCCGTGCCTGGGGAGGTCAGGTCCGCGCCGCTCGATCGGGCGCCATGCCGTAATCCTCGCTGCGTTCCACGGCGCGGTAGAAGTCGGCGAGCTGCTTGCCGCGCTCCGGCTTGTAGATACGCCCGGCAATCACCACCGAGGCGATGCGGTCGATGCGGAAGGCGCGAAAATCGTCGCGCATCTCGCACCAGGCGACCAGGGTCCATACCTTGCCCCAGAACCAGAGGCCCAGGGGCCGGATGTCGCGCGCCGTGCCGCGCCCGGCTTCGTCCGAGTAGTCGATGGTGAGCACCTGGCGCTTCTCGATGGCGCGCTCGATGAGGTCGATCGCCTCGCGCGCGGCATCGCTCACCACCCACATCGGCGTGTGGATCTCGGTGCGCGCGATGCGATCCTTTTCCGTGT
>NZ_RZSN01000145.1:0-15653 GCF_003997315.1 Mesorhizobium sp. M1A.F.Ca.IN.020.04.1.1 | reverse complement strand
CGGCCGGCGAAACAGGTGCTCCTGGAAGGAGTGAACGTAGTCGTAGAAGACCTGGATTTCGCCCTCGGAGGAGGCGTTCAAGCCGGCCGGCTGGACGCCGAGCAGCTTGACCAGCGGAATGTGGCTCACCGACGCCATGTGCTCTTGCGCCTGCGCCTGGAGCACGTCGAGCCCAGACAGCGGAGCCGCGACGTTCTTGAAGTCCTCGGTATCCTTGTCGATCATCATCAGGCCGCGATTGGACCTGACCAAATTGAAAAGTTCAGCGCGCCGGAAGAGCTGGTCGCCGTCGGCCTGCAGCGTCTCGCCGAGATTGGTGGCGAGCAGGAACACGCTGAACATCGAGATGATGTCGTTCACCGACTGGCGGGGTTCCAGCCAGTTATCGACATAGGGCTTGCACATCTGCGAGAGCGACAAGCCGCCGAACGAATAGGTCGGCTTCAACAGGTCGGGCACCTCGCGACCGATCAGCGTGATCAGGCGCGAGGTGTGGACCATCTTGGCCTGTACATACCAGCTGTCGGGCCGATACCAGTTGTCCTTGAGCGGATCGCTCGAGTTGTAGTTGGTCGGATAGCACCAGACCGCCTCGACGGTGCGCAGCGCCTGGATCGGCTTCTTGGCGAACTTGGTGACGCTGAGCTTGTCCCAGCCGTTGCCGATCGGCTTTTGCAGCTCGTCGGCATCGTCAGTGTCGCCGGTGTCGATGTAGATGTGACCGCGGCCGAAGAAGCCGTCCTGCTCGGCGGCGCGGCAGAACATGTCGCGCACGTTGAGGCGCTTGAACTCGGTCTCCAGCTCCGCGATCTTGTCGGCCTTGTCCTCGCCGTCGTTCGAGGTGAAGCGGATCCATTTGCGCGTCATCTCGGTGGCGATCGTCTCGGAGATCACCCGGTATTCCGGGCGCTGCGCCAGCTCCGAGAGATAGGCGTAGCCGAGGAAGGTGATCCCCTCCGAGAAGTAGCCGCTCAGCGCGAAGCCGTTGGCCCAGCTTTGAACCGCGCCGACGGCGCTGTCCATGGCAAGCCCCGTATTGCCCGACGGAAGCACGCCATCAGGGTGCTTGGGCAAGGTGAAGACCGGCACCGGCTGTTTCGGTGCGGCCGCTTGCGCGCGGATCGCCGACAGCATCGCATCCGAGATGCGCGTGGGAGGACGCGCTCCTGGAGGAACTGCTGCCGGCGGCGCCGACGCAGGGACGTCGGCGACTGGCCCGCGTGTCCAACGACGGCGCAATGCGCCCCAAAGTTTCTTGATCATCGCGGCTCAGGCTGGGCAGCGCGCCGAAGGACGTCGTCGCTGATCACCATGGCCCCCTTGATGTTAAGCAGCCTCGTAAAGGCTCCGGAAGATGCGTCGACCTGGTCCATCAGCTTGGAGGCTGGGAACAGGCAGAGTTCGTCGAGGTAGAGCGTGTTCCACTCACCTTCGACGATGTAGACGTTGCCGTGCTCGCATTGCGCGGCGAACGGCTCGGCGCGCGTGACCTTGTCACCGGTCTCGCCCTCGGCATGCACCTTGTAGCCGGCGAGCTGCGCGACGAAATCCTGCACCTGCGCCTTGCCGGCCTGCCCAGGATCTTGCGGCAGGCTGATGTGGACCGTCTTGCCGTCGAGCGCGGCCTGCGTCTCGATCGTCTTGCGGACCGACTTGCCTTCCTCGCGCAACGTCACGACATGGCCGACATAGTAGCGGCCCTCGGAATCGCGGCCGAGCTTGACGCCGGCGGTGCGAGCGCCAGTGCCGCCGCGCGTGCCGGCCAAGTCCCAATGGCGGACCCAGATGGTGCCCTTCGGCGCTGCCCTGACGATGCGGCCCTCGAACCAGGCGCGCTGGAACATGCCGCCGGCGCGCGGCGCTGGTCGCTGCTGATACTGGCCCGCGACGGCATACGACGTCATGTCGTTGTAGAGCTGTTTCAGCTCATCGGGCGGGAAGCGGATCGGATCGAGGATCTCGCCGTCTTGCGTGCGAGGATCCTGCCGCCAGACTAGCTGGAGCTTGATCGCCTCGATCTCGGCGCGACGCTCGTCCGGCAGATTGTCGTTCTCGCCGTACCAGTGCTGCTTGCTCGCGTCATAGCGCGCCAGGATAGGCTCGCCGACGGAACTGGAAACCTTGACCGGGGTGTAGCAGCAGCGGTCGGGCTCGAACTGCATCGGCAGGCACAGATGGACGTAATCCATCTTGCCGTCGAGGATGACGCCCGTGACGTCGGCCTCATGCAGGCGCTGCATGATGACGATGATCACGCTCCGCTTCTGGTCGTTCAGGCGGTTTTGCGCGCCCTCGCGAAACTTGCGGGTCGTGGCGGTGCGCTCGGTCGCCGATTCCGCCGTCTCGGTCGAGTGCGGATCGTCGATGATCAGGCGATCGCCACGCTGCGAGGTGAGCGAGCCGAACGCCACGCCCTCGCGGGTGCCGGTGCTGTTGTTGGCAAACGAGGTCTCGGCCCTGCGGCTGAGATAAACCTCGGGCCAGCGGTCCTGGTACCAGCGAGACAGGATCAGATCGCGGCATTTGCGGGTGTCGCGATTGACCGGCCCGTCGTTATACGCCGTCGACAGATACCGCATGCCGGGCCGGCCGGCCGGTCCCCACTCCCAGGCCTGCAACAGCACCGAGACGAGCAGCGATTTCGATGTGCCGGGCGGCACGTTGATGACGAGGCGATTGCGCAGGCCCAGCTCGAGAAACTTGCCCTCGACCAGCGCTTGCAGATGGTCGCAAACCACCTGCATGTGCCAGTTCCAGACCAGCGGCGTCTCCGGCTCGAGTTCGAGCCACGCCATCTTGACGAACTCGGCGAACGATCCCTTGGCCTTGCGCCGGTCTCGCTCGATCAGCAGGTCTTCGAGGTCGGGGGCAATGAGCGGCGCGCGGGCGGCGGCAGACTTCTGCGCCATTCAATTCACCCTTGCGCTTCGGCGGCCTTCCGTCGTTGCGCTGCCGCAATCAGGACGTCCAACTCCTCGTCGGTGTAGTCTTTCGGGTTCGCCCGTGCTTGCGTCTCGACCGGGCCGCCATTCTTGCCGGTCTGCTCGACGCGGCGCACATAGCCCCGGTCCTTGCCTTTGAGCTCCAGGTACCAGCGCACGGTCTGCAAATCGCCAGAGCGAAGCGCGATCACCACCTGCCCCTCGGCAACGTCGAGCAACTCGTCGGCGATCTCGGAATCGGCCTCCTGGATTTCAGGATGCTCGTTCAGGAAGGCGTAGAGCGTGGTGCGGCCGACGTTCAGCTTCTCCGCCGCGACCGTCTTGATGCCGCCGCACTGGCGCAGCATCGCGATCACGCGCGGCACGTCGCGCTCGGTCAGTTTCGGCGATGCCCCGCCCCGGTTGCCTTCCGCCGGCTTCGGCTGTGGTGCCGGCTCAGGCTTGGGAGCAGGCTTCGGCGCCACAGGAGGCGATGCCTTGCTGGCCGGCTTCTTCTTGCCGCGCGCCGGCCTTTTTTTCGGCTCGGCTTTCGGCTTCGCTGTGGCCGTTTCAGCCTTGGCCTTGGCCTTCGGCTTCGATGTCGTCACGCTGGTCGTGGTCTTGATCATCGGACGACTCGCGCGTGCGAGTGTTCGGAATGTTCGGGATGGCTCTTTTTTTTGCCACCCATCCCGCAACCCATGGACATCATGCCGCGAGCCGAACCGAATGCGATTGTGCTGGTCAAATCGGGCCGCAAAGCGTTGCTGGGCATAAGGTCTGCAAACATGCGCCGAAATGCAAACTGACCCATAATGCTTGACGCTGCGGCCACGCTAACCACCGGCACTACGTTACACACACACGAATGCATCTGGATCACGGAAGGAGGACGCGTGCGAGGTACACGGCGAAGGTGAACGACAGGATGGCGAGCACCACGATAAACGGGGTGCCGAATGGCGGGCCGGCGATGGGCGCTTCGGGCTTGGGAAACGAGCCGCGCAAGCTGGGCAGTTCATGCCGCATCGGATTTGTCCTCCGCTTCCGCTTCGAGTTGATCCAGCCGCTCGCCGGCAAGGCGCGCCATGACCGATAGGGCGATGCCCGAATTGACGATGTTGAGCTGGCTCTTGGTGCGCACGATGGCGTCGAAGAACTCGTCGAACTTCGACTGCGGCGCGGCATGGATGCGGAAGCGCTTGGCCCTTTTGGCGAGTGCCTCCAGCTCTACCTCGAAACGCACGCGGTCTTCCGGCAGGAAGGAGAACAGCAGCTCGTCGTATTTGATGTTCGCCCCGCCGAGCGCGGTCGCACCTGGTCCCTTGTCGCCAGAGAGCACGCTGTCATCGAGACCGGAGAACTTCTTCGCATCGATGTCGAGCGAGGCGTAGAGCTGGGCAAGCAGCGACTGGTCATCCTCGCCGTTGATCGAGTTGTGGCTGAGCTGGATCGCCACCTTGCGCTTTTCCGTCAACAGCGTGGTGATCACGAGCGCGTCGACCAGCCGCAGGCCGGCCTCGATCGCGGCGGCCGTGCGGTGATGTCCGGACAGGATCTCGAGAGAGCCGTCTTTGTTCTGGCACACCAGGACCGTGGTGGTGAGGCGTCCATCGATTTTGACGTTCTCGACAAGGCGCTTGAACATGGCCGGTGCCATGTAGTGCGCGTTCTTCTCGCGGCGGCGGAGCGTCTTCGGATCAACCTGGCGCGCCTCGATTTCGAGGGCCTTCCAGTCAACGCTTGAAGTGCTTGCCATACCACCACTCGAACGCTTGTTGCGGCGTCTCGTCGATGCGGGCGCCGACGTAATGCAGGCGGAACTTGCCTTCCAGCCCGTCGATCTCTTCGCGCTTGGTCTGCTCGAAGATGCCGCGATATTTCATCGATACCGGATGGTCCGAGAACGCCGAGGTTTGCACCTTGTCGAAACGGTCGATGAAGCGCTTGCCCATGTCGCGCAGCAGCTCGCCGTTGCAGGCAAGCCTGGTGACGAGCTTCGACAGCCTGCCCTCGCGCGAGATGGCGAAGTCGGACAGCAGATAGATCGACCGCTTCGCGAATTTGTCGAGATTGTAGATCAGTCCGCCGACCAGCATGTCGTCGACCCGCACCAGATAGTTCACCATGCCGGGCGTGTGGGTGATGCCCTTTTTCAGGTAGACGTCCTTAAGGAACGTCATCTGGGCGGCATCGGCCCGGCCGATCGTCACCACCGAATCCGGCTTGATCTTGTCGAGGTCGATCGGCTTGTAGCGGAACGGCGCTGACCGCGGCACGAGCTGCAGGTAGGACGACTTGCCGGTCGATACGTAGCAGTAGTGCGGGTGGCCCCGGCCGGAGACGAATTCCAGCTCCGGTTTCAGATCGTCGTAAATCTGGTCCGAGAGGATGCAGTAGGGGACGCCTGCCTGCCGCACGCGCTCGATGAGACCGCGCAGCGCCTTGGGGTCGAACAGCTCATATCGGGGAGCTTCCCATTTGATGTTCTCGGCCAGGAACTCGAACATCTTTTCATAGCCGCCCTTGTAGAACGGCGGGTAGGAGAAGATCGCGGCCTTGCGCTCGATCGCCTCCTCGAGATGCAGGATCCAGTCGCGCGGCGAATAGCTCTTGATCGGGATCATGCCCGGAAGCTTGCGGACCTTCTCCAGGGTGCGCTCGACATAGCTGCCGAAGTTCGCAACCAGGTGCTCGCGATGGCTGGTCTTGTAGGCGTTCGCCTTGCCGCCAGCGAAGCGCCCGAGATTGAAGCCGACGGCCAGCGCGGCGAGGCGCTGATCCGGCTCCCGAAAGTCGAACTCGTTCACGAAGTCGAGCGCGCCGTGAAACTCATAGTCTATCGGCTTGCCCAGCACGTAACCGGCGATGGCTGACGAGTAGAGGCTGACGTCGTTGGAGTGCATCTCAACGCCGGGGAAAGTGGCGAGCGTGATCTGCTCGAACCGGAACGTTCCGGAACAGCAATTATAGACCCGGCCCCACTTGTCGACCTCAGACACGCGAAGGATTTGCGCGATGCATTCCTTCGGCACAACGCCTTGAAACATAACGCCGAGGGCCTCGCTTTTTCACTTGCATCGGAGGTGTAACTGAATAAGTTGCTTGTAACCAGAACGGTTACTTTCCCTACCACGGATCACCGACCAATGACGCTCAACGACCTCGCGGCCAGCCTTCATCAGAAGTCCGGCTTCGGCGGCGCTCGCCTGGAAGCGATCACCTTCGCCGCTGCCATCGGCTTGGCCCGCTACGCCGGTGCCGAGCACCAGACCTATTTCAAGCGGCGCTTCGCCGAAACCATTGAGAAACTAAGCTCTGACGACGTGCTCGACGTCGTGGGCTTTATGGCGAAAGAGGCTGGCATTCAGCCCTCGCCGGACGGCTTCAACACCAACTGATTTTTCAGGGACCGGCCGAATCGCGAAGCAATATCAGGCTGCGCGATTTCTGCCTCTCCCCCCGGCTTTTTGTCAAGCGGCGTTCGCAACCATTTTGGCAACCAATCCCTACCACAGAGACCAGAGACCATGACCGACAAGATGACTCAATACGAGTTCACCCTGCTCGACGGCAGCAAGCGCTACGAGTTCGTGAGCGAGCTTGGCGACGCGTTCGCCTTCCAGCGCATGCACAAGGCGCGATCCTTCAAGCCGGTGGACGCGGCCGACCCATGGGAGACCGCCGCCCGAGCCGCAGGTTGGGAACAGAGAGACAGCCATTTCACGCGCTGCGGTGTGTCGATTGCATACGTCGATTGGAAGACTCTTTGCATCGCAGAAGGGATCAGCCCATGAACGCGCTCATCCCGCGCAACACGATCGAACAGATCGTCGCCTACCGCGATGCAGCCGTGGCCGCCTATCATGGCGCATTCGCCTCGATCGAGCAGGCTGATCGGGAATTGAAGAAGGCGGCGGCGCTCTGGAAAGCGGCCGCCGGAGATCATGCCTGCTCTCGATACGGAGACCGCGACAACCGCGAGGTCAGGGCATTTTTCGAGGCCGTCGATTTGCCCGACGCCGAGCAGTGGAAGCGCACGGCTATCCGGCTGATCGACATCTCGTGCTGGCATTACCTGGTCCAGATGACCGACCTCGAGATCCTGATGGACAAGCACGCCAAGGACGAGCTGCGCGATACTCTCAGGTGGGTGCCAGAACGCTACGACCACCGGCACGGCGACGGAAAGGAACTGGTCAATCTCGACGAGATCATGGGGATCCCGCCGGTCACCGTCGACAACGTGTACGCCACGATCGACAAGTGGGCCGGCGAATCCGAAATGATCTTCCGCCGGGGCATCGCCACGGCGTTTTCCAAGCTCGATCGCCGTTTCCGTTCGCACGACGGCTTCAAGGTCGGCAGTCGCATGATCCTGCCCTACGCCTTCGACCGCGACCACGGCAACGTAACGTGGGGCGGAATATGGGAGACGGTGCGCGATATCGAGCGGACGTTCTCAATCCTCGACGGCAAGAAGCCGACCTACAACAGCACCGAGAACCAGGTGCGAGCCGAGCGCAGGGGCTTTCAGCCTCAGCAGTCCGAACATCACGGCGAGTATTTCAGGATCGTGGCCTACAAGAACGGCAACGCGCATCTCTGGTTCACGCGTGACGACCTGGTGGAAAGGGTCAACAAGATGCTCGCCGAATACTATGGCGAGGTGATCGGCGACGGCCAGACGCGCGAGCAGGACGATCTGTTCCGGAACCGCAAGACCTCGCCGGCGAAGAACTTCGGCTTTTTCCCGACGCCGGACGAGGCGGCCGACGAGCTCTTGAAGGGCATTCCGATCATGCAGGCCAGCGATGCGCCGCGCCTTCGGATCCTCGAACCCAGCGCCGGCACCGGCAACCTCGCGCGACGTTGCCTGTCCAGCATCGACGATTTCGCCGATCATTACGGCTACGGGGACGAGGCCCGGACGGACCGCTGGCGCAAGGAATACCGCTTCGACAACCAGGTCGATTGCGTGGAGCTTCAGCCAGCCCTCGCCGCAGCGCTCGAGGCGCAGCGCATTTATCGCAAGGTGTACGCCACCGACTTCCTGGCGCTCCGCCCCGCGGTCACCGGGAAATACGATCGCATCATCATGAACCCGCCGTTCGACATGGAGCGCGACATCGACCATGTGGTGCACGCCCTCGACTTCCTGGAAGACGGCGGGTGCCTCGCTGCAATCATGTCGGCCGGCACCGAGTTTCGCGAGACGCGCAAGGCCATCGCCTTCCGGGTTTTGATCGAAAAGCTGAACGGCCAGTTCCGCTATCTGCCGCACGGCTCCTTCGCCGAGGTCGGGACCTACGTGAACACCGTCACGGTCAAGCTATGGAAGGACGGCCGCAAAAATTACTTTTAGCTTGCCCATATTGTAACCAAATTGGTTACATCGTAGGATCGTTATGCCTACCACGGAGTCCAAAAGTGTTTCGCCCGTTACCAGAAGACGAGGAGGAGCGGCGGCGCCGGCTCCCCACCATTAGCCAGGCCCTAGACATGTGGTCGTCCTGGCATAGCGACTGGTCGCCCCTCGGCTGCACCGGGGATTACGCCCTGGACATGCGGCTCGCAGATGCATTCCGCAATCTGCTCTACCGGCCGGAGCTTCGCGACCGGCTTGACTGGATCGAGCGACAGCTACGCGAGCCCCGTCATCGTGCGGCCGACGACCGCTACCAGGCCGAGCTGATCAAGTGGTGGCTCGAATTGTTCGCCAGCGAGACGCTCCCCACCATCAACCAACGCCTCGAGGCACGAGAACTGCAATGCGCTTCATCCTGATCGATTCCACACTCCGGCGCGCCATCGACTACCAGACGCCGCGCCCTCTGGGGCACCAGCTCTTCTGCGAACTTCTTGAGAGCGACAGCCTCGACCGCGTGGAGTTGGCGCCGGGGCTGGACCTCTGGCTCTCAACCGGACCATGGCGAAGGACGTTCCAGTTTTTCCGTTCGGGCGCCGAGTTCGCGGGCAATGGAATCCTGGCAGGACGAACGCTGCTCGACGACTTCAAGAGCCTGCCGCGCGCCATCAGTTTCGAGACGGTGACGGCGTGGGTCAATTATCCCGAAGTGCGCTTCGAGGCGCCGCAGCCGCGCCGAAAACATCAAAGGCCGACCGGGTTGCCCCTGATCGGCCTTCCTCTCCATCCCTACCACAGGACAGCGCCCGAAGGCGCTAGAGAGAGCCCTTACCTAATGCAGATGTACCGGTGAGGCAACCTTACCAAAATGGTAACACACAGTGTCATTTTGGTAGCTTGAGAAGTTCACCGGATTACATTTGGACCTGTCCAAAGCCCTACCACCGAAAGAGACGAAGATGCGCATTTTCACCAGCTCCTGGTTCACCAAGCTTCCGCCCGAAATCCAGAAGATCGGGGTGTCGAGGGGCACGCCGCGAGGATATCCGGCGGGCTTCCGCAAAATGCCCGAACTCGCCCCAGGCGAATGGTTCAAGACCGCCAGCGAGCGCGAGTATAAGCAGTTCTACTTCGAGGGCCTCGACAGGCTTGATCCCGGCCGGATCGTCGCCAAGATGGAAGACCTCTCGGGCGGCAGGGACGTCGCCCTGCTCTGCTACGAGGCCCCGACCGACAACCAGTATTGCCATCGCGCCTACATCTCGGTGTGGCTGAAAGAAAAGCTCCGGCTCGAGGTGTTCGAACACGGCCTGGAGGCCGAGGGCTGCGGTTGGCACCATCCCAAGCTGCCGGCGCAATACCGCCTGCGCCAGCCACCGCAGCCCCTCCAGGTCGCGCCCTACCTCGGCGCCGAGGCACCCGACCGCCAGGGCCGCGTCTGGAAGGTGATCGGCATCAACCCGGAACACGTCGACCAGGCACTCGTGCAATCCGGCGACGACCAGCTCTCGATTTCCGGCGCCACCCTGGAATCCCGTTTCAAGAAGGTGAATTGACCACCATCGAAGTGCTTGAAATTATTCGATTTTTTGGCTTATGCCTACTTGTAACCGATTTGGTAACACGCTAAGTTATCGAAGTAACTTAGAAATTCAGATCGGTGCAGCAGAAAGCCGTTTCCTTTCACCGCTGCAGCCTTCGCCGGAACGGACCTTTCAGCAATGGGCCGGCGATTGGTGACTTCTCGTCAAACTGACCGGCCGAGTGAAATCGAACCGGGGACGGGCCAGGCCTAGCATAACCGCCGGAGCCGCACCGATCTGGGTATCCCTACCACGGAGACCAAGACCATGAAGAAGCGTATCCCTCTCAGCGAGGTCATCCCGAACCCCGACCAGCCGCGCAAGCATTTCGACCCGGTGAAGCTTCGCGAGCTGGCTGAATCGATCCGCGAGCGCGGCCTGATCCAGGCCATCACGGTCCGGCCGGTCGGCGACGACCCTTGGATGATCGTCGGCGGCGAGCGCAGATGGCGCGCGCACCAGCTGATCGACTCGCCCGACATTCTCTGCGAGGTCGTGAAGATCGACGACAACGAGATGGCGCTGCAGGCGATTGTGGAAAACCTTGCCCGCGCCGACATCAAGCCGCTGGAGGAAGCACGCGCCTTTCAGGCGATGATCGACCGCGGCTGGACGGTCGAGCAGCTGGCGAAGGACATCGGCGTCCAGCCGACGCGCATCAAGGCCCGCACGGCGCTGCTCAATCTCGACGAGACGATCCAGAAGCTGGTCGACAGTGGAGCCTTCCCGCTCGGCCACGCAAACGACCTGGTCGACCTCCCCACGGCCGATCAGATCAACATCGTGAGGCTGTTCTCCAGCGGCAAGCTGAAAGACTGGTCGAGCATCAAGGCAGCGGCGCAAGCCGTCCGCGACCGCATCGAGCAGGGCGGCATGTTCGACGACGAGAACAGGCCGGAGCCCTCGAAAGACGATATCGCCGCCCTGAGCCGGATGAAGAAGACGGTCAAGCGCATCATCGCCGCCATCGCCGGCGGCTTCAAGGACGGCGAGTGCATCGCCTTGAAGTCGGTCGATCCCAGCAAGGCGGATAAGTGGGCCGACACGCTGGCGGCGGCGTCGCGCTCCATCCGTTCGATGGAGTCGCAGCTGCGCCAGGCACATGCGCGCTCGATGCTGGTGTAGGAATCCGGCACCGCTGGCTCCGGCCGGCGGGTGTGGTAGAGAGGGGCAGCGGATTGGTCTCCGCTGCCCCATTTTTTTGTCGAGTGTAGAGGCCCCGCCAGCGCGCGTCAGTCGCCGGCCTTCCCATCACACGCCCGATGGTCGCCGCGCTCGTCTTGGTCGGCCTCTGGCGGCACAGCAGCCGATTTCGCGACTTCCTTCGCCAATGCCCGGGCGCACCGCTCGCATTTGCCGATGTCACTCGGATCCTGCAGCCAGCCGGCGGCCGCGTCCTGAGAGCCGCATAGCGAGACGGCCAGGCCAACGCCCGGGCGCCGGAAGTAGTGCGCCTTGGTGGCTGTCGGCGATTTGATCGCCCAGCCCTCGCGGAAACTCGCCATTTATCTGTGCTCCACCGGGATCATCCGGCCCTTGCGAAAAATGCGCTCGGCCGCGTCGCGGGCCGTGGAGAGAGTTTCCCCGTCGCGCCTTAACCGGCCATTGAAGTAGGCCAACAAATGGTCGGTGACCGCCTTCTGCGCCTCCAGCTCGGTCGGGAACAGACGCGGCTTGCCGCCGTCCTCGAGCACCGGCTCAGCCTGCCCGTCCTCGGCAAAGCGCAACATGGCACGATGGCCGCCTCGGACGGGAACGGTATAGCCTTGGAAATGGTTCACTCGGCAGCCTCCAGAAACATGGCCATTTGCGTTGGCGGCCGATAGGGCGGCGCCGCTGTCAGGCCTTGATGAAGATCACGATGGAAGGCGCGGAGATGCGTAGATCGGTAAGCGACATCGCAGGTGAACCCGTCCACCTTGCCGCGAACTTTCGTCGCCTCGCGTCGCGCCGCCGCGTCCCATGCCTGGCTGTCGATCGAGGCGATGCGATGGTGGCCGCGCAATGCGATCGCCACAGCGCCTTTCACCCCGAACAGGTGGAAACGGACGTGGTGAGGCAGAACCGAGTCCAACCGATCGACGACGGAGACGACGCCGTCGGGACCGCCAAGATGCCGCCGGCACACCGAACCGATCCCCACCAGGTCAGGGAGCGGCGAAAACCGGTCGATGAGATCAGCGCAGCGCAGATAATCATCCGGCTGCCATCCCTGGAGAACCGGCATCGGCGGCTTGACGCCGGTGTCGGCCGCGACGAGCTGTGCCCATGCGAGTTTCGCAGCGGTGGCGACGACGCGCGCCCTCACCTCGGCCCGATCGTGCGCTACCTCGCGCTCGCAACAGAAATCCGGCGCCGCCCACCACTCCCATGGGAAGGCGCCAGCGAGCGCGACATATTGGTCGAGGGTCCAACGATAGAACCAATAGCGGACCATCGCGACAAATCCGGCGCTGTCGAGTGCCACCGGAATGCCGCAGAAAAGATCCGAGGCCGGGATCCGGAAGCGACCGGTCTTATGGTTGAAGAAGGCATTGGCGCTCACCAGCCCACCGCCACCGGGCAGACCGGCAACGACTCGAGCGAACGATGTGAAGCAGGCGGGGATGCCAAGGAAAACCTTCATGGACGCACCCATTCGGGTCGGCAATCCAGAATGTGTTTCCCCTTCATGCTCACGCCAGAGAACCGCCAGCCGGCTTGATAGAAGCAGTAGCCCCACACCGGATAGAGATGCCCGCGCGGGCCTTTGACCATCGTTGGTGGCACGTGGCGTGGATCGACGAAGGTAAACAGTCGCTCTCCGGGCCATCGCTCCCAGGCGATCGCCATCGCGTTGGAGAGGAGTTGGCTCGCAACATCGCCGGCCTCTCGCCGAAAGATGGCGCAATTGACACCCTCCTGGCCGTCGAAGCGATGCTTCTCGCGCCGCCATGCGGCGAGTGCGTCGGCGTCTGCGGTCAGCAGGACGAGTTTCTCGCCGGGGCCAACGAACAGTGCCGGGCGGCGACCGTCGGCGTAGCGACAACGGGAATAGTGACGGTCGAAGATCGCGCGCGCCGTGTCGTTGCCGTCGAGCACTTCGATCCAGCCTTCGCCGATGAGGAAAGGCTGGACGCTCATTCGCAGGCTCCCCACTGGTTGCAGATGGTGGAGACGTCGCGAGCGAACAGGGAGTATTGGCGACCGCCGCGGTCGGTCTTGGCCCATTCAACCATACGGCGGATGCCGAATTGTTCGAGCGAAAAGCGTTGCATCGCTAGACCGTCACGCTCGAGGGCCAGCCACTCACCCTCCATCACCGGGTCATTGACGATATTGAAGAAAGTGGCGTGGCCCCTCTTGCAGGCCTCGCTGACGATCGCCTCCCACGCCTCGAGCCGTTCGATTTGCTCGGGGAAGTGCCCGTCGACCAATGCAAGTTCGGATTTCGCGCAGTTGATGCACGGAAAGCAGCCGACGCGCTTCAATCCCCAGCGGTAAAGTGGGTTGGGTTCGACACCATGACGGCGCGCAATGGCGAAGACTTCCTCGACGGTATCGACCCGAAGCAGAGGCCGGTAGACGTAGAGCTTGCCAGGGAGATCGACATGCTGACCCCCGATCCTCTGGAAAGGAGGGAGATGTCTCCGCACCTCGCTTTCGGCCGCGCGCACGCCCTGCCAGGAAATCACCGTAGCGCCGGTTGCCAAGAGAGGCCGAGTTATGCCTTCGTCTATCGGCTTGATCTTGAGCTCTTCTGTACAGAACTGTGCCTTCCGGCTCGGAAACCGGCCTTTCCAGAGGCAGAGATCAAGGAAGGGATTACCGGTCGGATCGAGCACATCGAGCGCTCGATCGACGATATCCACCGGGACGCCTGCACCTTGCCAATGGTTCTCTATGAACCACCGCTTGCGTCCGATCTGCTTGTCGAAATTCGCCTTCACCCATTCGACCCTCGGGCCGCCGGTCTTTAAATGGAGCGTGTTGACCGCCTCATAGGTTGCCGGGTGTTCATTACCGGTGTCGGCCGCCACGGCGCGAAACTCGATGCCTCGCTCGATCGCCCGGCAGTAGGTCGCCGTGCTGTCCTTGCCGCCCGACACGGAAACGATGTGCTTCACCGCGCCATCTCCCGCGCTGCCGCCCTCGGCCGATAATCCTTCCAGTCGACGCGGTTGATGACCGTCGGCCCGGCATAGTCGCCGACAAGGTTCTGTTCCCAGACGAACCAGGCCAGGTTCATGCGGCTCGAGGCTTCGTTCCCCTCCCAGCCGTCGCGATGCATCATCGGCAGGCGCCGCGTGAAGACGTGGATGCGCGCCGACTTGCAGTCGTCCATGGCATAGTTGCGGTCGGGATCGTCGAAGCCGCAGAGGAAATTCAGGTTGAGCAGCAGTGCCATCTTCGGGGGGCGGTGCACGCGCAGCGCATGCGCGACGAAAGCATTGAGCACCCCGCCGTAGGGAGGGTTGGAGGCGATATCGTCGCTATCGTCGCCTGCCTCGCTGGTGAGGAAGTCACGGACGTCCTGCAAGACGCCGTGGCGATCGGCGGTGCCGTAGTCGACGAGGTCGGAAAGCACGACGTCGTAACCAGCCGCCTCCAGCATGTGCGAGATCGCGCCGCGACCGCATGCCGGTTCCTTGATGCGAGGGCCGAAGGTTTCCAGCGCCAGCAGGGTGTGCATCGCTTCCGGGCACGTCTCGTAGAGATTGTTGCCGCGCTCGGCCGCGCTGGCGGTGTCGGTGCCGATCGCCACGCGCAGATTCGCCCGGCTCGGCTCGAGTCCTTCCGCGACGCGTCCGGCGATCACCCGCTCGACAATGCCAGGATCCCGCCGCTCGGCATCGGCCAGCTTGCGAGCGTCGTGGATTTCCTTTCGGGTGAGCCCGGCTTCGGCTGCCGTGAAACCGTTTCCGTCTGGAACGGTTTTCGGCCTGCCGCCCTTCGAGGCCTCCCCTTTTTCCTGGGCGGCAGTCCATTCGGTGGCAATCGTGATCTTCGCGCGCGTTTCGATCAGCAGCGCGTCACCCTGGAGCCGGCGTGCCTTCCGGATCAGATGCTCGCCGGCATGGAAGCGGGTGGCGTAGCTGCCTGCCGCCTTCGCCTGGTCATAGGCGCCAGCGGCCAGCATGCGTGCCGATGCGACGTCGCCGTCGTCGAACAGCATCCGAGCTCGCTCGATGACATGAGCGAGTCCGGAATCGTCGAAGGGGACAACCGCCTCCATGGCTTATGCCATTTCAGACAGCTTGGCCCGGGCCGGATCGAGCACCTCGAGTGTCGTCCTGATCTGGTGGAGATCGGCGTCGGTCTCCTGGTAGCAATTGTCCCTCACCAGCTTCGCCTGGGCGATGACGCGCTCGTACTCGACCGTCGCGGCGGCCTTGGTCGCTTCAAGTTCGGTCTCCTTGGTGCGCAGCAGGTCGATGTGCCGTTTCAGCGACATACCGGTGGTGGCGATCATGTTGCGAACCGAGGGTTTCGGCTGGGAGGGATCTCGGGCCAGTTCCTGGGAGACGGCTTCCGAGAAGTCTTCGTCGACATCCAGCGGCTCGGTGCCGGCGGTTTGTAGAGTGTCCATTTCAGTTGATCCTCAGGTAGATGCCGCGACACGACACGCGCGGGATTGCGCGGTCGCGAAGACGGCGGATGAAACGGGAAAGGCGGGCGATCATTGCGCTTGCTCGCCGTATTGCTCGGCGACGAGGACGCCGACGATCTCGTCGACATGGTCGTCGCTCCACCACTTGCCTTTCTTGGCGCCGATCACCTGGCCCTGCGCCGAGCGCCGAG
>NZ_RZSN01000144.1:0-15693 GCF_003997315.1 Mesorhizobium sp. M1A.F.Ca.IN.020.04.1.1 | reverse complement strand
GGCCAATGGCCGGCGCATAGAGGCTGGAGATCGAGCCGTCGAGGAAGAGCGCGTTGGGACAGCCGAGTTCGTCGCGGAACAGGCGCGCGAATTCGTGGAAAGTCACCACGTCGTTCGAGATGGCGAAGACGACGACGCCGTCGCCACGCACGCCGACGCCGTCGCGGATTTTTCGCGAAGGGCTGTCGGCCTGGAATTTCGGATGCAGTTTTCCGTCGATCACCAGCATCGGCCCGGACTGGGTGGCATAGTCCACCTTCGGGGAACGCTTCAGATAATCCTTCGTCGCGCGAACGCCGGCCTTGCCGTCGCTAAGATAGAAGACGCCGTTGGGCTGCATCGAGAAATTGCCGGAGCCGGCCCCGGTCTTCGCCGACGCGATCTGCTGCCCTCGCTCGACATAGAGACCGACCGGCGCGAGATTGGGATGGTACATGCCGGCATTGATGCCGAAGAGCATGGTGCGTCCGGCCGCCTGCTGGGCGCTTCGAAGATTGTGCAGCGACTGGTAGAGCTTGCCGTCGGGATCCTTCCAGAACAGCTCGATCGAGTAATGCTTCGGGTCCGTCTCGCAGACGAGATAGGTCGCGGTCTCGAAGGTGTGATTGCGGCATGGCGGCAGCGCTGCGACCCATTGGCTGAGCCCCAGGCCCGCACCGACCACTGCCGGCACCGCCGATTTCACCAGCGCTGCCAGCAAAGGCAGCGATTGGAGCAGGGTTGCAATGTCCATAGGCGCACCCGAAACAAGGTTCAGGTGCCGGTATAGCGGATTCGGCGAAAGCCTCTAGCTCAGCCAGCCGACGGCGACGCCGATCAGCAGCACGACGCCGAGCAGGCCGCGATAGATGACGAAGGGCCAGGCGGAAAAGCGCTCGAGCACGCGCATCAGTCCCCATATGGCGAAGAAGGCGGAAATCGAAGCGACGACGAGGCCGACCGCCAGGACCGACCAGCCATAAGCGCCGAGGTGAATCTTGTGCAGTTCCCAAAGCTCCTTCAGGCCTGCCAACGCGATGGCCGGCAGGCCGAGCAGGAAGGAAAGCCGCGCCGCCTCCGGGCGGGCATAGCCAAGACCCAGCGCCGCCGTCAGCGTCGATCCCGAGCGCGACACGCCGGGAATGAGCGCGCCGACCTGGGCCACGCCGACGAGCAAGGCGTCGAGCACGGACACCTTGTCCAGGGTCAGCCTGTGGCGGGCATAGATTTCCGACAGCGCAAGCAGCACGGCCATGGCGATGCAGGCCCAGCCGATCACGGCCAGCCCGCGCAACGGCGAGTTGCAGGCATTGAGCACGCTGGATAGCGCGAGGCCGGCGATGACGATCGGAACGGTGGCAAGCACGATGCCGATCGCCAGGCGGAAATAGCGGTTGGCATAGTCGCGGCGCGTGAGCGCCGCCAGCGACCCCACCGCGACTTCCCTGACGTCGCTCCAGAAATAGCTGATCACCGCGGCAAGGGCCGCGAGTTGCATAGCCGCAGAAAAGGCCGAGCCCGGGTCCTGCCAGCCAAGCACGGCGGGCACGACGCGCATATGCGCCGTCGAAGAGATCGGCAGCAGTTCGGTGATGCCTTGCACGATGCCGAGAAACGCCACCTTGGCGTAGCCCAGGCTGACAAAGCCGGTGTCCAATCCCTGCGTGCAGACGTCCGTCATCCCTGTCCTTTCCCCGGCGAAAAATGAATTGTTATGCGCAAAGCCCCTCAAGGGCAGGCTTAGCCTCATGGTACGGCGAAGCCAATTCACGGATTTGTAAGGTGCCGCTTATCCTGCTTGACAACAGGCGCTTCCATATTATCATGCGCTAATCTTACACTGTAAGGCAGATCGGAGGAGGACTAGCATGTCGACTGCCGCCCTCTCGGAACTGCAGCCGGTCGTCCCGCCGGTGTCGCACCATCCGGAAATCGGGATCGAGGAGGTCTCGCGTGATTTGAGCCGCGCCATCGAGCGCGCAGAGGTCAATGCCTGGCTCGATCTCTACGATGCCGCGCCCACGGAATTCGCCGCGCGGCACGGCTTGTCGCTCGCCCGCGACGGCGACCTCGTCTGGACCACCTGCACGACGATCCCGTTCATCCATTTCAACTGCGTGAAGAACATCGGCGTCGACGGCCCGGCCACGGAAGATCAGCTCGATTCGCTGCTGGCGCATTACCGCGCTGCCGGCATCTTGCGGCCGTGGTTCTGCACAAGCCCGCACACCGAGCCTTCCCGGCTGCGCTGCTGGCTGGAAGCGCGCGGGCTCCAGCATCAGAGCGGCTGGGAACGAATTTTTCGCGACGCAACGCCGCTGCCTGCCGAGCCGCTGTTCCCGGCAGACGATCTGTCGGTCGAAGAGGTTACGTCCAAGACCGCTCCCGAATGGGCCTCCTTCATCGATGCGAAGTACAGGCTGCCCACCTCGCCCTGGCTCATGGCGCTGGTCGGCCGCGAGGGTTGGCGTCACTACATGCTGAAACGCGATGGCGCCGTGGCTGCCGTGCGTTCAATGTTCATCTCGGATGGCGCCGCCTGGAGCGGGATCGACGCCCCGGTGCCTGGCATCATGGAGCCGAGCTTCGACCTCGACGCCATGCTTGGCGAAAGGCTGGTCCGCGACGGCATAGCCGCCGGCGCAAGACTGTTCGTCGCCGACATCGAGGCGCCGCGCCCCGAACGCGACGGTCCGGCCTACCGCAACTACGCCCGGCTCGGCTACAAAATCGCCTATCTCCGCAGTCATTACAGCTATTTGCCGGCGTATTCGAGCTGATCGGAAAGATCTAAAGCGCGTCAGTTCGGCGCCACGCGCTTTAGCGGTACAGCCATTGCTTCAGGCAGCTTCTGGCCACGATATGCGCCGGCGGCAGCACCGGCTGGTCGAAGCGGGAATCGTCGGCAGCCCTGTCGCGAGCCTTTTCCAAGAGCAGGCGAAGCTCGGCCGGGCGCACGCGGTCTCGCTCCATCACGAGTTGGATCATCGGGTCGTTCAAAAGCTCGTCCAGGGGGTTGCTGCTCTCGCTCATCCGTCGCCTCCTCGATGCCTTCCCGCGTGGCGCTTTAGATAGGCAGCCAATGATGGCCCGCCAATGACGCTTTGCCGGCTATCTCGTGAATCGAAGATGAAATTTTTGTGCAGGCATTCTTCCTTCTCCCATTGTTGTGGGAGAACGGAAAACTCTATGCCGGCGGTGCCCCCTCATATTGCGGCAGGCCGTCATCCAGCCGCACCCAAGGCTGCTTCGAAGCGGTCCAGAAATGCATGTCGGGCTTGAACGCGGACGGATCGTCGAGCGAGCCGGATGTGACGCCGAGAATGCCCCTGGAGTCACGTCGCGAAAAGATCGTCGTGCCGCAAGCCGGGCAGAAGCCACGCTTGAGGTCCGGCGAGGAATTGACCGTCGCCACCGGCCCCTCGATCGTGACATCATCGATGCGAAACAGGAGCCGCGCATTGAAGGCGGCGCCGATCGCCTTCTGGCACAGCCGGCAATGGCAGACGCGCTCGTTGATTGGTTCGGCCTCGGCGCGATAGCGCACTGCGCCGCACAGGCATCCGCCCTGGTATTTCGCCATTTCCAAGTACCCGATTGACAGGAAGGCCGGCACGGTAGCGGCGAACATCGCAGCGTCAATTAAAAAGCATTGATAGGACGCGATCGCTCACGGTGATGCACGGGCCGACACGGCAACCGATAGGGAATGGCGTCAGTGGCGGCGCGCCTGGACGAGATAGGCGTCGATCTCGGTTTCGCCGAGCCATTTGGCGGCTTCCAGCCGGTGCAGCCCCTCGATCAGGACATGGCGCTTGCCGTCGTGGCGCACCTGGATCGGGGTCTTCATGCCGTTCTCGAGGATATCCTCGGCAAGATGGCGCACCGTCTCCGGATGCAGCGTCTTGCGCCTCGCCATCGGCACATAGATGTCGTCGACCTTGACCCTTTGCACGCGCAGCATCTTGGCTCCCGGCGTTCAAACATCGCCTGAAGATCAAATAAGCCGTTTGCCGGATAAGGCCAAGCGCCTGCTGGCCCGATCGTTTCCATTTGACGCTTGGCCGTCCTACGGTCTCAATGGCGACCTCTTGGTTTCGGTTTTTCCATGACGCAACGGCCCGCCGACTTTCCCGATTTCGGACTGACGCCCGAGCAGCGCCGGGAGGCGGTGCGCGGGCATTATTACGAGTGGCCCGGCATGGATGGCTCGAGCGGCGAGATCTGGTGCTACAGCGACCGCTTTTCCTATCGTCCGGGCGAGACGGTGACGATTTTCGTCAGCTCGACGGCCCCGCAATTCAGGATTGTCATCGTCCGCGACGGCGGCGATGAAACCAAGGTCTTCGATGGGTCGGGACTGTCGGCGCGCTGGCAGGAAACGCCCGAGCAATGTTCGGTCGACGGCTGCGGCTGGGAAGCCTCGTTCGAATTCCGCATCGGCGATGACTGGCCGTCGGGAGCTTACCGTGTCAGGCTTTCGGCTGAAGGGCCGGACGGCACGCCGATCGAGAGCCACCACCTCTTCATAGTCGCGCCCCTGCCCGGCCGCAAGCCTGGTCGCCTGCTGCAGATCGCCGCGACCGTCACCTGGCTCGCCTATAACACCTGGGGCGGCTCCAACCACTATCAGGGCATCACCGGCCCGAACCGCGACCGATATGCCACGATGGTCTCCACGCAGCGCCCTTGGTGCCGCGGCTTCGTCGTGCTGCCCAAGGATGCACCGCGCGTGCCCCTGGAAGTCGCTGTGCCGCCGAAGACCGTGCCGCGTTATCCGCATATGGAATGGGCCTTTGCCACGGGACATTCGAAGAAATACGCGTCTTCCGGCTGGGCAAGCTACGACAGCCATTTCTTCCGCTTTGCCGAACGCGCCGGATATCAGGTCGACCTCGCCAGCCAGCACGAGCTGCACTTCTCGCCGGAAATCCTCGACGGCTATGATTGCGTCGTCTTCGTCGGCCACGACGAATACTGGACCTGGGAGATGCGCGACGCGGTGGACGCTTATGTCGAGCGCGGTGGCCACGCGGCGCGCTTCGCCGGCAATTTCATGTGGCAGACCAGGCTGGAGGACGAGGGCCGACGCCAGGTTTGCTACAAATACCGGGCGCGGGCCGAAGACCCGGCCTATCGCGGCGGCGACATCACCCGCGCCACCAATTCCTGGGAAGCGCCGGAGATCGGCCGTCCGGGCAGCGCTACCTTCGGCCTCAACGCGACGCGTGGCGTCTATGCCGGCTGGGGCGGCTGCGTGCCGCGCGGTGTGCGCGGCTTCCCGGTCTACCGCCCCGAGCACTGGGCCTTCGCCGGCACCGGCATCTATTATGGCGACCTGCTTGGCGCCGATAGCCATGTCTATGGCTATGAGGTCGACGGGCTCGATTTCGAAATACGCGGCGGCCTGCCGTACCCGACTGAAGAGAGCGGCGCGCCGGACGGCTTGCAGGTGCTGGCCGTCGGCCTAGCGAGTCAGGTCGAGGAAAGCGCCGACATTCCGATCGAAGACCAGTTCCTCACCGACGAGGACGGCCGCTTCACCGCCGAGACTTTGTTCGGCGAGGCCAGCGACGCCAATCTCGATAAGGTCAAGCGCGGCAACGGCATGATCGTCAATTTCCCGCGCGGCAAGGGCGAAGTCTTCCACGCCGGAAGCTGCGAATGGGTCGCCGGCCTGCTAAGGCAGGACGCGATGGTCGAACGCGTCACCAAGAATGTTCTCGACCGCTATCTCGGAAAGTCCTGACATGCCGACACCGGAAGTGCAGCCCTCGCCTGAAGCCGAAGCGCGGCCGCCGTCGCATTTGTTCTATCTCTCCAGCCTGCGCCGGCCACTCGTCGACCGCGCCGAGGGCATCTATTTCTGGACCAAGGACGGCCGCCGCTTCATCGACGGTTCCAGCGGACCGATGGTCGCCAATATCGGCCATTCCAACCGCAACGTGCTCGACGCCATGAAGCGGCAGATGGACAAGACCACCTTCGCCTATCGGCTTCATTTCGAGAACGAACCGGCGGAAGAACTGGCGCGGGCACTGGCTCACAAGCTGCTCGAAGGCATGGACCGCATCTTCTTCGTCTCGGGCGGCTCGGAAGCGACCGAATCCTGCATCAAACTCGCCCGGCAATGGGCGGTCGCCACCGGGCAGCCGAAGCGCTGGAAGGTGATCACCCGCTTCCCGTCCTATCACGGTGGCACGCTGGGTTCGCTCGCCATCACCGGCGACGACGCGCTTGCCGA
Source organism: Mesorhizobium sp. M1A.F.Ca.IN.020.04.1.1 (assembly GCF_003997315.1). NCBI lineage: Bacteria > Pseudomonadati > Pseudomonadota > Alphaproteobacteria > Hyphomicrobiales > Phyllobacteriaceae > Mesorhizobium > Mesorhizobium sp. M1A.F.Ca.IN.020.04.1.1. The sequence continues at coordinate 9,470 of NZ_RZSN01000144.1, read as the reverse complement.
GACTTTTACGCCGTTGATGCGGGTGATGCCGACGGTGCCGGCGCCGGCTGCCTGGCGCGATCGCGACAACCTCTCGATGGAGCAGCGCGGCATCCGTTATGCCGACATGCTCGAAGACAAGATACAGGCCGAGGGCCCGGAAAGCGTGCTCGCCTTCATCATGGAGCCCGTCGGCGGCGCGGCAACGGCAGCCCTTGTCGCGCCCGACAGCTACTATGCGCGCATCCGCGAGATATGCGACCGCTACGGCATCCTGCTCATCCATGACGAGGTGATGAGCGGTGCCGGCCGCACCGGTAAATTTTTGGGCGGCGACCATTGGAACTGCAAGCCGGACATCGTCGCGCTGTCAAAAGGGCTGGGCTCCGGCTATGCGCCGCTCGGCGCGCTGGCGGCTCCCATGCGGCTCGTCGAGCCGCTGCTCGCCTCGGGCGGCTTCCAGCACGGCCACACCTACGCCGGCAATCCGCTTGCCTGTGCGGCCGGCCTTGCGGTGCTGAGCGAAATGGACCGGCTCGATCTCATCGCCAACGCCGCGACCATGGGCGATGTGCTGATCGCAGAGTTGAAGGCGTTGCAGAAGCGTTTCCCTTTCATCGCCGACGTGCGCGGCAAGGGCTTGCTGCTCGGCGCCGAGATGGTCGCCGATCCGGAGGCGCTGACGCCGATCGCGCCGGCGAAAAAGGCAACGCAGCGCCTGCTCGACCACGCCTATGCGCGCGGCCTGATCATCTATGGCCGCAAGGTCAAGGGGGGCGTCGACGGCGACAATTTCATGGTGGCGCCGCCGATGATCATCACGCGCGAGCAGATCGGCGAGATGATCGCAATCATCGGCGACTCGCTCGAGGCGCTGGCGGAAGAACTCGACCTGCCGGTGGCAGGCTGAGGGTGAAATGGCGCTTTGAGACGTCCTGAGATGTTCGCGATCCTTCGCACCCGCCTCTGGCCTGCCGGCCATCTCCCCCGCAAGGGGAGAGATCCGATGTCCCTGTCGCTTTCGCCAATCGCCGACGTTGCAGGAACCGCGCCGTCGGTGCACCTGCTGATCTCCCCCGTTGCGGGGGAGATGTCCGGCGGGACAGAGGGGGGTGCCCGGGCGCCATACTTGTCGTGAGCACAATTATCCTCCGCCCCGGCCAAATCGAGGATGCCGAAACCATCCATGCCGCCTTGCTGCGCCTCGGTACCCACATCGGCGCGCATCAAGAGATCACCTCGACACCGGATGACCTCCGCCGCTACGGCTTCGGCGCAAAGCCCGCCTTTTCGACCTTGATCGCCGAGGTCGACGGCGAGTTTGCCGGGCTCTGCCTGCACTTTCCGATCTTTTCGACCTGGATGGGCCGGCCCGGGGTCTTTGTGCAGGACCTCTATGTCGAGGACCGCTTTCGCGGCCGCCGCATCGGTGAGAAGCTGTTGCGGCGCGTGGCCAAGGACTGTCGCGCTGCAGGCGGCGTCTATCTCAGGCTCTCCGTCGACACCGATAACGAAACCGCCAAGACCTTCTATGAAAAGCTCGGTATCGGCCGGTCGAGCTACGAGCAGGTGCACAAGATTGTCGGCGAGGCCTTTTTTGCCTTTGCCGACGCGCCGGAGGACGAACGATGAAAGCCTTCTATGCCGAGGAACAGAAGCACCATGACCCTAGGGCCTTCCTTTCCAGCGGCGCGCCGCAGCCCAATCCGGAAAAGCCGGAACGGGTCGAGAGATTGCTAGCCGGCGCAAGATCGGCCGGTGTGACGATCGAGCGGCCGAAGGACCATGGCCTTGGGCCGATCGCCGCCGTGCATACGCCCGAATATCTCGACTTTCTCGAGCACATCTTCGCGCGCTGGCAACGCATCGAAGGCGCCTCGGCGGAGGTCATCCCGAACATCCATCCAATCGGCCGCGGCGGCTCCTACCCGGCCTCGGCGGTCGGCCAGGCCGGCTATCATATGGCCGACACCGCCTGCCCGATCTCGGTAGAGACCTGGAACAGTGCGCTCTGGAGCGCCTGGAGCGCAGTGGAAGCCGCCGAAGCCGTGATGGCCGGCGCGACGGCGGCTTACGCGCTCTGCCGCCCGCCTGGCCATCACGCCTTTGCCGACGTGGCGGGCGGCTTCTGCTTCATCAACAATTCGGCGGTCGCCGCGCAGGTGCTGAGAAAGGACGCGGGACGCGTCGCCATACTCGATGTCGACCTGCATCACGGCAACGGCACGCAGGGAATCTTTTACGCCCGGCCGGATGTTCTGACCGTCTCGCTGCATGCCGATCCGGTGCGCTTCTACCCCTTCTTCTGGGGCCATGCCGACGAGCGCGGCGAAGGGGCGGGCCTCGGCTACAACCTCAACCTGCCGCTGCCGCGCAAATCCGGCGACGCGGCCTTTCTGGAAGGGCTGAAAACAGCCTTCCGGCGCATCCGTGCCTTCGCGCCGGAAGCGCTGGTTGTCGCGCTCGGCCTCGACGCATTCGAAGGCGACCCGTTCGGAGGCCTTTCGGTGACGACGCCCGGCTTCGCGCGCATCGGCGAGGCGATCGCCGGCCTTGGCCTGCCGACGGTCATCATCCAGGAGGGCGGCTACCTCTGCGATGCGCTCGGCGACAACCTCACCGCTTTCCTGACCGGCTTTGGCGGGAAGAAAGGATAGTTCAGGCGCGCTGCTGCCTCAGCATTGCAATGACGCGATGTACGCTTTCCAGCGTCTCGTCGATCTCTGCGGCCGTGTTGTAATGCGCGATGCCGATGCGCACGACGCCCTGCTCCGGCGGAATGCCGAGTTGGTGGACGATCTCCCATGCATAGTTGTGGCCGGACCACAGGAAGATGTTCTCGGCATTCATCTGTCGCACGATCGTTTCCGGCGCGATGCCCTCTACCGTGAAGGAAATTGTCGGCACGCGATCGCCGAAGCGTTCCGGGTCGGTAATGCCGCGGATAGTCAGCCCCTCGATGTCCGACAAGCCCTCGATCAACTGCCGGGCGAGCGCGTTCTCGTAAGCGATCGACACTTCGAAGGCTCTCGCTATCCGCTGCCGCCGCGAACCGCCCTCGCCGGCTGCGGCGCCGAGATCGGCGAAGTAGTCGACCGCTGCGGTCAACCCAGCCATCAGCTCGATCTGCGGCGTGCCGAGCTCGAATCTTTCCGGCAGGTGGTTGGACGAGCAGCGGCATTTGTAGGGTTTCAGCGCATCGATGACGTCGCGGCGGCCCCACAATATACCCATATGCGGCCCGAAGAATTTATAGGCCGAGCAGACCAGGAAATCGCAGCCCAGCGCCTGAACGTCGATCAGCCCGTGCGGCGCGAATTGCACCGCGTCGACATAGACCAGCGCCCCGGCCTGCTTGGCGAGTGCCGTCAGCTCGCTCACGCGGTTGATCGAGCCGGTGAGGTTCGAGGCATAGTTCAGCGCCACAAGCCGCGTCCTTTCCGAAAGCAGCGCCTTCAGCCGCGCTTCCTCGACCTGCCAGCTCTTGTCGTCGAAGGGCAGGAAACGCACGACAAGGCCGAGATCCTCTGCAAGCTGCAGCCAGGGCGAGACATTGCCCTCGTGGTCCATGCGGGTGAGGATGATCTCGTCGCCCGGCTTCATCGTCCGGCCGAGTGTGCGCGACATGTGGTAGGTCAGCGTCGTCATATTGGCGCCGATGATGATTTCCTCGACGCTTGCCGCACCGAGAAAATCGGCCATCGCCGCATGCGCATCATCGACCACCTGCTGCGCCGCGACCGTCGTTTCGAAGAAGCCGCCGAGGTTGGCGTTTGTCGTTAGCAGGCAGCGCGAGACCGCATCCGCCACCGCCTGCGGCACCTGGGTTCCGGCGGGATTGTCGAGATAGATGCGACGGCGGCCCTTGTCGGTCAGCGAAAGTGCTGGAAACCGTCCGCGCACGAGCTCGATCGGAAAATCTGCCATCGCCTCCATCCCTTCGTCCTTCTCAATGATTTCCAGTCACGGGCAAGGGTTGCCGACGCGCTGGTGGATGGCATCGACCGCCTTCTGCATCTCCTCCGTCCAGCGGACCTCGACCGAAGACAGCGCCATGTCGAGCTGCGCGACGCTGGTGGCGCCGACGATATTCGCGGTCACAAAAGGCCGGCTCGTCACATAGGCGTTGGCGAAGAGCGCCGGCTCCATGCCGAAAGAGCGCGCCAGCTCGCTGTATTGGAGCAGCACTTCCGCCGCATTCGGCGTCTCGTAGCGCTGGCCGCGATTGAAGAGCTGCGTGCGAGAGCCTTGCGGCCGCGCGCCGTGATCATATTTGCCGGTGAGGTAGCCCTGCGCCAGCGGAGAATAAGGTAGAAACGCGATCTCTTCGCGTTGGCAGACTTCGGCCAGGTTCACCTCGAAGGTGCGGTTGACGAGATTGTAGGCGTTCTGCAGCGAGGCGACGCGCGGGCCGACGCCCTTGTCGGACTCGGCCAGGAAACGCATGACGCCCCACGAGCTTTCGTTCGACAGGCCTAAATGGCGGATTTTTCCCGCCTTCACCAGTTCCTCGAAGACAGCTAGCGTCTCGGCGATCGGCGTCTCGTCCGCCGGCGCTCCGACAGCATCGGCCCGCCGCGCTACCGCCCCGACCCGCGTCGGGTTCGAACCCCAGGGAATGTCCCGGTCCGGCCAATGAATCTGGTAGAGATCGATGTAATCGGTGCGGAGCTTGGCGAGCGACTTCTCGACCGCATCGAAAATGTCGGCGCGCACAAGCTTCGATGGCCGGCCGCCGCGAAACCAGGCGTTGGCCGTGCGGCCGACCACTTTCGAGGCGATGATGACCTTGTCGCGGTTGCCCCTGGTCTTCATCCAACTGCCGATGATCCTCTCGGTCCACCCTTGCGTCTCGGCTTTGGGCGGGATCGGGTAAAGCTCGGCGGTGTCGATGAAATTCACGCCGCGCGAGAAGGCCAGATCCATCTGGGCATGGCCTTCGGCCTCTGTGTTCTGCTGGCCCCAGGTCATCGAACCGAGGCAGATTTGCGAAACAAGGAGGTCTGTCCGACCGAGGCGGCGTTTTTGCATGAAATGTCTCCGGCGGGAGGTGGCGCGCGGCTGCGCGGGGAGGAATTCAAGCATAAGGCATAGGCCGGATTTTCTCCAAGCCGGTCCTGGCGACTTTTGCGTGAATTCGGAAACCGGTTAGCGTCGTGCCGCGGCCAGCGCGCGCCGCTTGGCCTCGTCGATCAGCATGTTGGCCACTTGCATGCGGATCATGGCGCGCTGACGCAGATGCGGGGCGACACGGTCCGGATGGTTGGCGAAGGCGAAGTTGCGTCGAATGCGCCCGAAATCGGTATCCTTCGCAGGGCGATCGAGGCCGAGCTCGCCGGCAATCGATTCAGGGTCGATCGGCGCCAGCTCTTCCTCAGGGCGATGCTCTTCCTCAGCGAGAGCCAGCTTGGCCTGGTCGAGAAGCGCGGCGAACTCGGCGGCAAGGTCGGCGCCCGCTTCGCGGTACTCGGCGGCGACGCTTTCGCCGGCGACCTTGATGCGGCCGGAGTGAAGCTCGTCCGCCACCGACAGATAGTCGAATGGAATCGAGGGCCGGGCGCCCCCGTCTTCGCCCTTCTCGGAAGCGATGATGAGGTCGTCGAGCAACGAAGCGAAATCCAGCTTGTTCCCGGTCCCGATCTCAGCCTCCTCCTGTCGCAACGGCGTTCATTGTTGCCGTCGACCATAGATCGCTGTCGTTAAAAATGAATGCCGACGACATTAACGATTGTGTTGCAGCCGCAGACGCCGGCCGGAAAGATCAAAGCCGCGCTGCATTTGATACCGACCGGCAGGTCGCCAGAGTGGCGAGGAAAAAGCCCACCCGCCAGGACCGTGCCGTACGGTCGAGTTTCCGCAAAAGTTTCAGAAGAGAAGCGATTTTGGCGGAAAAAATTCACCAGGCATGGCTGCCATGCGCTTGCTGCACTGCACAATTGTAACAAATCACCTATACTCTCGGCGTGTGGAGGACAAACAAGGGGCTGGAATATGGGGTTCTTCACCGAAATGTTCGCGCGGCCGCGGCCGCAGGAACAACAGCGTTACCGATCGGCGCTCGCGCTGCTGAACGCGATGAGCAACGCCGACCGCGCCGATATCGGCATCAAGCCGGCCGACTTTCCGCGTATCGCCCGCGAGATGTCGATACGCTGATTCAACGATGAAAAGAGGGTTCTCGGCCGCGCCGGGAAACCTCTCCGTGTTCAGCGTCCCAGGAAAATCGACTTGCCCAGTGGCACGCCATTGTGCCGCAGGATGTCGTATGCCGTGGTGATGTGGAAGTAGAAGTTCGGCATGGCTGCGTCGAGCAGATATTGCAGTCCGGCCATCGAGACCTCGCGTCCGGCAAGCCTCAATTCGATCGTCCGCTCCTCCGACCCGTCCAGATCGGCGGCCGAGAATGTCGCCAGATGATCGAGCGTCTTGGCGATTCGGGCGTGCAGCTCTGTGAAACTGGACTCGTTGTCCTCGTATTTCGGCACTTCGCGGCCGGCGAGCCGCGAGGGCGCGCCCTTGGCATGATCGGTGGCGATCTGCACCTGCCGGGTCAGCGCGAGCATGTCGGGCGCCAGCCTCGCGGTCAGAAACACCTGCGGGTCGATCTTGCGGTCGGCGGCGTTCTGTTCGGCCAGTGACAGCACGCTGGCCAGCGCCTTCAGCCGGGCCGAAAAGACGGCCACCGAAATATCGTACATGGATATGGTCACGTGAGTTATCTCCCCAGGCGGCGTCAGCGCCGCGGGCCGTGAGCTAGCGCTTCCCGGCTCGATTCTTCAAGCAGCCCTGCGCCCCCGTCACCGCCTCGCCGCAATCGCGGTGGTAGTATTTTCGTTATCGAGCGGAGATTCCCGATGAGACCTGCCATTATCGCAGCGACTGCCTTGTTCTCCCTTGCGGGCATCGGCCGGTCGGCGCTTGCAGCCGAAGCCCCTTATATCGACGACCGGTCCAGTGCCGAGGCTGTTGTCCGTTCGCTCTACAGCGCGATCAACCGGCATGAATTCGCCCGCGCCTGGGGTTATTTCGGCGACACCAAGCCGGCAAGAGATTTCGACGCCTTCGTTAAAGGCTACGACAGCACCGACACGGTCGAGGTCAAGACCGGCGCGGTATCGGACGAAGGTGCTGCCGGCAGCATCTACTACAGCGTCCCTGTCGCCATCCAGGCCACCGACAAGAAGGGCGAAGCCAAGATCTTTGCCGGCTGCTACACGATTCGCCAGGTCAACGCGCAGATCCAGGAACCGCCGTTCCAGCCGATCTTTATCGACAAGGGCGCCCTGAAGCCGTCGGCTTCGGATTTCCAGGATGCCGTGCCGACAAGCTGCGGCGACGGCCCGCCGCCGCCCAAGAAGGACGAGGCGCTGGAACAGGCCAGGAAGGCGTTCCTCGCCGCCTATGGCGAGCAGTGCGACAAGGAGAACCCGGAAGGCAAGCCGGCCGGCGAGCCGGACGCCTACTCGATCCATTACAAGGACAAGGACGCCGGAGCCGACGAGCCGGAGCGCGAGACGCGGCTCTTCCGCTTCTTCTGCTCGATGGCCGCCTACAATGAAAGCGCGGTCTATTACATCTATGACGATGTATCCGGCGTCCGGCAGTTGCAGTTCGCCGCGCCGGAACTCGACATCCGTTACGAGAACAACAACAGCGAAGGCAAGGTCGAGGGCATCCACATCATCGGCTTCCAGACCGACGACCAACTGGTCAATTCCGAATATGACGACAAGACCAAGACGATCACCTCGATGAACAAATGGCGCGGCGTTGGCGACGCTTCATCGACCGGCACCTATCTGTTCCGCCACGGCAATTTCTCGTTGGTGCAGTATGATGTCGATGCATCTTACGACGGCGAGATCAATCCCGAGACCGTCCTGGACTACAACACGCCGCCTTGATCAGGGCGCTTTCGTCAGCATCCAGTTCAGTGTGCCGCGCCAATCGACCATGCGGATCGGCGTCCCATGCGTGCCGGTCTCGAACCGCACGAAGCGGGTCGGATAGGTCTTCGATTTGGCGAGGATCGAGCGGAAGAAGGCTTCCTGCTTCTCAACCTGGAAAACCACGTCACGGCTGCCCTGGCCGAAGAACACCGGCACGCGGCGCTTGAACGCCGGGCTGGTCAAGAAGCTTTCGTCCCAGAGCGAGCCGAGCAGCAGGAGCCCACTGACGCGGGCGCCAATATCCTTGCGGTCGGCCAGCTTCCAGCAGAGAATGCCGCCCATCGAGCCGCAGGCGACGAAGATTTTCGCGCCGGGCGATGTCTCTGCATAGTGGTCGATCAAAGCCGCGACTTGGGCGGCGCCCTTGTCGCCGAAATCGGGAAAGTCCGGCGAAAGATAAAGACCGCCATTTTCGGCCATCAGATTCTTCAGGCGGTTGAAATTGCCGCCAAAGGTGAAGTCGTCGACGCCCTGCTTGCGGCTGCCGCCCTGCCCGTGCAGGTAAAGGACGATGATGGCGGCACCTTGCGTCTTGCCGACTGCGACATGCCGGACATCGCCGACATCGGTCTTCAGCATCAAGTCCTGCTGCATCTTGCGCACGCCGGGGTCGATATATTGGGCATGCACACGCCTTTCAGGCACCTCGTCGCGCTGATTGATGTCGCGCATCTCGCGATAGTCGAGCACCGTATAGGCACCGTTGTCGCCGCTCGACAGCGTCGCCGGGTAAGCGAAAAGCTCGTCCTTGAAGGGTTTCAGCGACAACGTCTGGCCCTCGGCGGCAGAGAGCGAAAAAGCTGTTGCGGCGAGCAAAGTGAGCAGAGTTCGGCAGCGCAAAGACATTCCGAAGCCATGCGAAATTCGGCTTCGGTTTGTCAATCCTGCAGCACGCCGCCCGCGCCTTCCAGCGCCTCGCGCGTATCGACGTCGATCGAAGCGCCCTGCCCGATTTCGACATCGATGACGTCGAGCCCTTCGGCCTCGACCAGATGGCGCGCGCCAGTATCGCCTTCGAGCTGCGCGACGGCGGCAAACAGCGACCGCGGCAGCAGCACCGGGTTGCCGCGTTTGCCGTGATGCGCCGCGCGCACCGCCGCGTGGCCCCCGGATCGGCGGAACGCATCGATCAGCCTATCGAGATCCTTAGACGAGATACCAGGCATGTCGCCGAGCACGATCATGGCGCCGGCCGCGTCGGGCGCGACCCGCGCGATGCCCGCCTTAAGCGACGAGGCCAACCCGTCGGCGAAGTCCGGATTGTGGGCAAGCGTGATATCGAGACCTGAGAGCGCCGAGCGCACCCGCTCGCGCTGATGGCCGGTGACGACGATGGCGTTGGCCGCTTTCGATCCCAGCGCCCGCTCGGCGGTGCGCCGCACCAGCGGCTTGCCGTCGAACAGCGCCAGCAGTTTGTTCGGCCCGCCCATGCGGCTGGAGCGCCCGGCGGCGAGAAGCACGATGTCGACCCTCGGCTCCGCTTTTGCCGACCGCGACGGCAGCGGCTCGCGCGGCTGCGGCCTGGACGGGATTTCCATCAAC